>JAFGTZ010000400.1 GCA_016938795.1 Chromatiaceae bacterium
AGCGGCGAGCGAATGAAAAAGCGGGCGGTGCGGCCCGCGATGCCGAGATGCTCGTCGCTGCGCGACTGGGAGGAAAAATCCTGGGTCGGTGGAGTTACATCTTGGGTCATCTCGAATCCAGCCTGTGCGATACGGCTCTTCAATCACGGACGAGCGGTGGGGCTCGCCCCTTGGGTGCAGGGTAGCAGGCGCGCCGCCCGACTAGGGCGCGCGTGTCTCGTCCGCCCAGCCGGCGCTCAGGCGCGGCCCCGGATTGGCGAGTACCCGCTCGCCCGCGCGCAGACCGCTGAGCACCGTCATGAAACCGTCGCCGAGGTCTTCGCCCACGCGGATGAGACGCAGCTGGGGCTGACCCTGGGCATTGAGCACATAGACCCCGGGCAGGCTGCCGTTGTAGCGCACCGCGCTGCGCGGAATGACCGGATTGGCGCGCGCCGGCGCGCCAAGATCGGGCAGCAGCACCTTGGCGTACATGCCGGGCTCGGAGACGCCCTGCGGCAGATCGAACTTGATCTTCACGGTGTGGCGCTGCGGGTCAGCCATGGGGAAAATCTGCGCCACCCGCACCGGTACGCGCCGATCATCGGGGTCAATCTCGGCCTGCACCATCTGCCCCTCGCGCAGCCCGGAACGCAGCCGTGCCGGCACATCGACCTCGACCTGGAGATATTCGACATCGGCAAAATCGAGCAGTGGCTGGCCCGGCTGCACGGTATCGCCCACCTCGACATACTTGCGCACGATCACCCCCTCGAAGGGCGCCATGCCGCGCGCGTCGCGGATGCGCGTGTCGAGCGCCTGCAACTCGGCCTGGAGACGCAGCATGGCGTTCTGCGCCTGCTGGATCTGGAGTTCGGAGGCAAAGAGATCGGCCGAGCGCTCAACGTCGCAATCACGCTCACCCACGAAGGACTCCATGGGGCGGGTGAACATCTGGTCGAACAGATTGGGCATCCCCATGCCGCCCGGAGCCTCGCGCGACTGGGGCGAGAACATCTCGCGCGTGTACTGCACTCCGGCGTTGCGCAACTGGGCATCGGCGCTCGCCATCTGCGCCAGCAGGGCGCGGCGCTGGGCGAGCAGCTCGGCGTCGTCGATCGCCACCAGCAGCGCCTCGGCCTCGAAGCTGTCGCCCTCGCGCCCGGCGAGAAAGGTCACCCGCCCCGAGAGCTGCGCCGCCAGCATCACGCTCTTATAGGGCACCACGGTGCCGCCAATGGAGACGGTCGGGGTTCCCTGGGCCTGCTGGACGACGAAGACCTCGCCCGTGTCCGCCTGAACCGGGAGTGAAACCAGCGCCACGCTGGCTGTCAGGGACAGGGCCAGCGCCCAGGCGACGGAGGCCGTTGTTATCTTGAGCATCGGATCGCACACCACATGCAGTTCTTTGAAGAAAGCCGGTTTCCGCCCGGGCGGCTGGACCGGAGAAGAGGGGCCGCAAGCCGCAACAAAGGCGTTTGGATTGATGGTTTCGCTTGCTTTTCCCGGACAGGATCGTGGCGCAGTATGCCCTCAGCACAAGGCCACATTCAAGCCAAGTGCCAAAAGAGCGGCCTGGCGTCATCAGGCGATCGCTTCTCGAAGAGGGGCTTTCATGCGAGCATCGGGATGCAAGCAGTTTCCACCCTTCACAGAGAACCACCATGAGAACCGCCACGCGCCCCACCCTTGCCCTGCTCGCCGCGCTCGCCCTGCCCATGGGCGCCAGCGCCGATGCGATCACCGACCAACTCAAGGCCGCCGAACAGGCCTATCGGGATGGCGATTTGCGCAGCGCCATCGAGACACTCAACCTCACCGTCGCCGGTATTCAGGAGCAAATCAGCGCGCGCCTGCTCACCCTGCTCCCCGAGCCGCTCGAAGGCTGGCAAGCCGACCCGGCCGAGGCGCAAAGCGGCGGGCTTGCCAGCGCCATCACCGGCACCAACCTCAGTCGGCGCTACTGGCGCGAGGACGGCGCCGAGGTCACACTCAACCTCCTGGCCGACTCGCCCATGCTGCCTATGCTCACCATGGCGCTCTCCATGCCCTTCGTGATGCAAGGCAACCCCGACATGAAAACCTACAGCCTCAAGGGCCATCGCGGCATGCTCGACCACACAGCGGGGAGCCGCGAGTACGAGATCACGCTCATGGTGGGCAATCGTCTTGTCATCCAGGCCGAGGGGCTGGAGATTGAGGATGCCGCGCCCGTCGAGCAGTATCTCCAGGCGCTCGACATCCCCGCCATCGAAGCAGCCTTGACCCAATAAGCGCTAGACCTGCCCGTAGTCGTGCCGATCGCCCAGCCAGCGCCGGATGAGAGCGGCGGCGGCCTCAGGATGCTGCTCCAGGAGCTGGTCGGCGGCGCGCTGGGCGGGCGGCAGCAGGGGTTGATCGCGCAGCGGATCGGCGATGCGAAACTGCACCAGGCCGGTCTGGCGGGTACCGAGCACCTCGCCCGCGCCGCGCAGCGCCAAATCGCGCTCGGCAATCTCAAAGCCACTGGTGGTCTGGCGAATGATGGCAAGACGCTCCTGCGCGGTGCGCGAGAGTGGCGCGTGATAGAGCAGCACGCAGTGACTCTCGACCCCGCCGCGCCCAACCCGACCGCGTAGCTGATGGAGCTGCGAGAGACCCAGCCGTTCGGGGTTTTCGATGATCATGAGGCTGGCGTTTGGAACATCGACGCCCACCTCGATCACCGTGGTGGCCACCAGCAGATCGAGCTCGCCGGCGGCAAAGGCCGCCATCACCGCCTCGCGCTCGGCTCCCTTGATGCGCCCATGCACCAGACCAACGCGCAACTCCGCAAGCGCGGCGGCCAGTTCATTGGCCGCCTCCTCGGCAGCCTGGCATTGCAGCGACTCGGATTCCTCGATCAGGGTGCAGACCCAATAGGCCTGGCGCCCCTGGCCACAGGCGGCGCGCACCCGCGCCATCACCTGCTCGCGGCGCGCATCCGGCACGGCCACCGTCACAATGGGGGTGCGCCCCGGCGGCAAATGGTCGATGACCGAGAGATCGAGATCGGCGAACAGGGTCATGGCGAGCGAGCGCGGAATAGGGGTGGCGGTCATGATGAGCTGATGCGGCGCGCCCTCCGCGCCCGCGCCCTTCTCGCGCAGCTTCAGACGCTGATGCACGCCAAAGCGATGCTGCTCGTCGATGATAACCAGCCCCAGATCCTGAAACTCGACATCGTCCTGAAAGAGCGCATGGGTACCCACCGCCACCCGTGCCGCGCCCGAGGCGAGCCGCGCGAGCAGTTCGGCGCGCTCGCGCCCCTTATGCCGCCCGGCCAGCCACAGCGTCTCGACCCCGAGCGGCTCCAGCCAGCGGCTCAGGGTGCGCAGATGCTGCTCGGCCAGGAGTTCGGTCGGGGCCATGAGCGCGACCTGACGGCCCGACTCCACCGCCTGGAGCGCAGCGAGCGCCGCCACCACCGTCTTGCCCGCGCCCACATCGCCCTGCAGCAGGCGCTGCATGGGGCGGCAGCCCGCCAGATCGTGCGCAATCTCGCCCACCACCCGCGCCTGCGCCTCGGTGAGTGCGAAGGGCAGCGCCGCGAGCAGGCGCTCGCGCAGCCGTCCATCGCCTTGCAGGCGCGGTGCGGGCCGCGCGCGCTGGGCGCGGCGCAACTGGCGCAGACTCGCCTGATGGGCCACCAGCTCCTCGAAGGCCAGGCGCTGAAAGGCCGGATGACGGCGCTCGACGAGATCCTCCAGGCTTGCCTCAATGGGCGGGCGATGCAGATAGAGAAGCGCCTCGGCGAGGCTCGGCAGCCCCAGGGGGGCGAGAATCTCGGGCGGGAGATAATCGCGCGGCGGCGACTCGGCGAGCCGTTCCAGGGCCTGCTCGGTGAGACCGCGCAAGGTCGGCTGTTGTAACCCCTCGGTCGCGGGATAGATGGGTGTGAGGCGCGCCTCGATCTGGACGCTGTCGCTGTGCAAACGGTACTCGGGATGCACCATTTCAAGACCTTGCGGCCCCTGGCGCACCTCGCCATAACAGCGCAGCCGCACCCCGGGGCGCAGCGCCGCCGCCTGCTGGGGCGAGAAGTGAAAGAAGCGCAGCATAATCCCGCCGAGCGTCTCCTCGCCGAGCCACACCTTCAGTGAGCGCCGCCGCCCAATGCTGACCCCCGCCTCGCGAATGGTGCCCTCGATGAGCGCCTCCTGACCGGGGCGCAGCGCCTCGATGGGAACCAGCCGGGTGCGATCCTGATAGCGCACCGGCAAATGAAACAGCAGATCCTGCACCCGTGCGATGCCGAGCTTGGCCAGACGCTCGGCGACGCGCGGACCCACCCGGCGCAGCGTCTCGACGGGCATCTCTTCAAGCGATGAAGAAGGCGGCTCGTGCCGCGCGCTTGCCTGCTGACTCACATCACATCCGTTGGCCGCAAAGGTCGCGCCCGGAGCGCATGACAACCCTCCCTCTCCCTTGAGGGAGAGGGGTGGGGTGAGGGGAAAAGCGTCCCAACCGCGAAAGCGCGCCTTTCATGCTCCGGTGTCGTGCAGACTGCCATGAACCTCAGGCCCCTCAGAGCAAGGCGTCATCCATCAGGCCGCTCTCGCCCGAGAGCCGCACCGAGGGCGCAACACCGCGCCGCTCGCGCAAGGTCTCGGCGAGCTGATGCACGGCCATGGCGTAATAGGTGCTGCGGTTATAGCGGGTGATGACGCGAAAATTCTCGAATCCCAGCCAGTATTCGTCCGCACCCAGCGTATCGAGCCCCAGCAGACTGGGTGTGCCCGCACCTCGGGCTAGCGCCGGGAGCACCACCCCAGCCGCCTCCAGCTCACGAGGACTGTAGCGGGTATCGAAACCGGTTTTGAAGGCGCGCGCGCTGGCGCCCTGGCGTAGCTCGGCAGGGACCGCCACGGGCGCGTCCGCGCGCCAGCCATGGCCTTGGAAGTAATGTGCAACGCTGCCGATGGCATCGGTGGGGTTCCAGAGATCGCGCCGCCCATCGCCATCGAAATCCACCGCGTAGCGCAGAAAGCTCGACGGCATGAACTGCCCTAGGCCCATGGCGCCAGCGTAGGAGCCGCGGGGCACGAGCGGATCGACGCCTTCCTCGCGGCTCATGACCAGAAAGGCTTCCAGCTCGTTAGTGAAGTAGTCGGCGCGGCGCGGATAGGCAAAGGCCAGGGTCGCCAGTGCATCAAAGACGCGGGTGTCGCCCACATAGCCGCCATAGCGGGTTTCGATCCCGAGAATCGCCACAATGTACTGCGGGGGCACTCCATAGCGGGCGCTCGCGCGCTCCAGGGTCTGGGCGTGACGTGTCCAGAAGACCAGGCCGCCCTCGATGGTCTGGGGCGTGAGAAACTTGGCGCGATAGCGGTTCCAGCCGCCATCCGGGCTGGGTCGGCCACTGGGGGCCTGACGGTCCATAAGGTCGATGATCCACTGCTCGCGCTGGGCCTGCGACAGGAGCGCGCGCAGCTCGGCGGGCGCGAATCCGTGCCGCTCGTGCAGCCGCTCGATAAAGGGCGCCACTGCCGAGGTCGCGGCAAAATCGCCGCGCACCTCGGCTGCGGGCATCAGTCGCGGCCCCTCTTGCGCCAGCGAATCGCGCGACGCCTGACTCGCGCAGCCGGCCAGCAAGATCAGGATGGCGGGAACGAAAAGCAGCGAACGCCAGGACATGCGAGACTCCGAAGCGGGAACAGGCCAGGCGCGCAAGAGGCTGCCTGCCCTGAAACCTCGATCAAAATGAAAGCGCTAACCGCGATCCTACACCAGATTTTCAGGAATACAATCCAAGCTGATGCTTTATGTCCGTTTTTCTCGCCCGTTGTCTGCGCTGCCCACGCGGCGCTCAGTCGCTTAGAACCATGATGGCATCCATCTCGACCGCCGCGCCCTTGGGCAGGGCCGCCACGCCGATGGCGGCACGCGCCGGATAGGGTTGGGTGAAATACTCGGCCATGACCTGATTGACCAGCGGAAAGTGGCCAAGATCGGTGAGAAAGACATTGAGCTTCACGATGTCCGCGAGACAGCCATTGGCGGCGCGCGCCACGGCCTGAAGATTGTCGAAGACCCGCCGAATCTGCGCCTCCATGTCGCCCTCGACCAGCTCCATGCTCTCTGGCACCAAAGGAATCTGGCCCGATAGATAGACCGTGTCACCGACTCGCACCGCCTGCGAATAGGTGCCGATCGCCTGGGGGGCCAGGTCAGTGTGGATGAGTGTTTTTGTCATGAGGGGGTTTCCTGGGATTTGAATGTGCCTGTTGACTGACAGGGGCGCGCGCCGGCACCCACCGCCGCGCTATAATTCCAGTCTTGTCGAATCAAGATCAACCGCCATGTCCGCCGCACTCTATCAGTCCAGTCTCTCCCACCTTCCCCTTCTCTCGCGCGGCAAGGTGCGCGATCTCTACGCGGTCGGCGACGACCATCTGCTGGTGGTCGCGAGCGACCGGCTCTCGGCCTTCGATGTCGTCCTGCCGCAACCCATCCCCGGCAAGGGCGAGGTGCTCACGCGCCTGAGCCGTTTTTGGTTTGCACGCACCCAGGGCCTGATCCCCAATCATCTCTCCGAGGTGCCGGTCGAGGCCGTGGTGACCGACCCCGATGAGCTGGCCCAGCTCGGCGAGCGCGCCATGCTGGTGCGTCGCCTTCGCCCCCTGCCCGTCGAGGCCATCGTGCGCGGCTATCTCATCGGCTCGGGTTGGAAGGACTACCAGCGCGAGGGCGCCGTCTGCGGCATTCGTCTGCCCGAGGGGCTGCGCCTCGCCGACCGCCTGCCCGAGCCGCTCTTCACGCCCTCCACCAAGGCCGAGATTGGCGATCACGACGAAAATATCGACTTTGCGCGCATGGTCTCCGCACTCGGGCAGGAACTGGCCGAGCAGGTGCGCGACGCCAGTCTTGCCATCTACCGCGAATGCGCCGCCCACGCGCTTGAGCGCGGCATCATCATCGCCGATACGAAGTTCGAGTTCGGGCTTGATGCCGAGGGCCGGCTGCATCTCATCGACGAGGTGCTCACACCCGACTCCTCGCGCTTCTGGCCCGCCGATCAATACCAGCCCGGCGTCAGCCCGCCGAGTTTCGACAAGCAGTTCGTGCGCGATTACCTCGAAGGGCTTAACTGGGACAAGACACCTCCCGGTCCCGAGCTTCCGCAGGCCATCGTGGACCGCACAGCGGCGAAATACCACGAGGCCGAGCAGCGCCTTACCCGCGCCTGAGCCTTCTCTCGCGACCCCGCCCCCACCTGCCGCCTCCCGCTGAAGGCGCCCTCAAATGGGCGCCTCCCGATTGCACGCGCAAGTTATTGATACTTCACGCAGCTCGTCTTGTCCTCAACCGGCTCAAGGAAGGCCGCATCGTACCAGGGCACCTGCATCCCGCAGACGTGATTGAGATTGACCGAATTAGCATATCCCTTCAGGAAAAAGCCGGCCCCGATGACAACAATGGCGAAAAAAGACAACAAAAACAGTGACTTCATTAAAGCATCTCCTTCAGTTGATGGCGCTGCTGCCAAGATGATCTCGACCTCCGATCCCAAGCCCCACACCCAACGGATCGACAGAGGTGCTGGAACCCACACCCGGCGGGTGGAAATATGATCCGACATTGGGTTGGAGCGCGTCCATCATCGACAGACAATCGACGGACACCTGATAGACCAATCGCAAATCAGTTTTTGCTTTTCCTTGACCGCCCAGGGCTGGGTGAGAAAGCGACCTCCAGGGCGGAAAAAGGCCACATCGCCCAAGTCAACCCCAAGTCAACTGATTTAAGCGCCGAAAGATTGACCAACACCATAAAAGCAGGCTGTGCGCACCCCTTGTCCAGCACCCTTCGACTGCCTAGGCTTGAGAGCGGGTTCCATAAAAACATCCGCCGCTGGGGCGAGTACATAAGGAGAAACCCATGTCGATACGCGTCACCGCCACGGCTATCGCCATTCCGCTCATGCTGGGGCTTGCCGGCTGCGGACAGAAGGTCAGCTATACGGCCAACATCAAGCCATTGCTCGATGAGCATTGTGTCGAGTGTCACTTGCCCGGGGGCATGGGCACCGAGGCGAGCGGCTTTCAGGTCGATAGCTACGCCAATCTCATGAAGGGCACCAAGTTTGGCCCCGTGATCGTGCCAGGCGATCCGCTTTCAAGCAGCCTCTACCGTCTCATCGCGGGCGAGGTCGATGCATCCATCCGCATGCCGCACGACCAGGATCCGCTCGCCGATGAGCAGATCGCCATGATCGAGCGCTGGATCGTGCTAGGCGCCCCGGAGTAGCGCACCCCCAAAACCCGGTCGCCTCGGGGATGGCGACTGGGTGCATCGCACAGCCGGCAGATCTGTACAGGCATCTTGCTCACGAAAAACCGCAATGATGCTCATCGCACATGAGTTTTTCGGTGTTCCTCATGCGCCCCGAAAAATCCATCTGTGATTTGGTATACCAGCCAATCCTCAGCGTCGCATCGTTTTACCCGCGCTACCGCTCTGCATGTAATAGCTGAGCTTATCGGACAGATTGAGATACTCGACCACCTCGGGCGTGAGTTCCGTCTGTGGCAGACTGTCGCGAATCACCAGCCCCTCTTCGGTCAGATCGAGCACCAGCGCCTCCTCGGTTGGAATCTCGGGCTCATAGACCAGCACATTGGGCTTGAGCAGATCGGCCGCATTGATCGAGATGACCAGTGCGATGCGCCCATCCTCGAGTCTCACCACGGTGCCCGGCGGATAGACCCCGAGCTGCGTGATGAAGGTGGTGAGCACCTTGGGGTCGTACCAGGTGCGCTCTTTCGAGTACATGTGCGAAATCGCCTGGTGGGGCGAGAGACCGCGGCCGTTGCGATTGCCGTTGCACAGATTGTCGTAGCGATTCACCACGCTGATGATACGTGTGAGCGAACCGATGGCATTGCCCTTGAGCCCTTCGGGATAGCCGCTGCCGTCGAGATTCTCATGATGCTTACCGATCATCTCGATGACCCCTTCGGGCAGGGTGCCGATGGCGCGCGCAATCTCGACCCCATAACGCGGGTGCTGTTCATAGAAATCGCGCTCGGCCTTGTTCCACTCCTCGCTCTTGTGCAGGATTTGCGAGGGAATGCGCTGATGGCCAAGATCATGAAAAAGCGCGCCCAGGCCGAGCAGGCGTAGCGCCTGCTGATCGAGTCCGAGCTTTTTGCCCAGAACCAGCGCCAGCGCCATGACGTTGATGGCGTGGTAGTAGCTGTTTTCGTCCTGCTTCTTGAGATTGACCAGTTGCACCGTGGTCTCATGATCGGAGGTCAGATCGCTCACCATCTGGGTGACCAGATCGTTGGCCTCCTTGGCGGCCTGCGCGGGCGCGGCGCGCAGATGCGACATCAGCCGTCGCGCCGAGCCCACCGACTGGGTATAGCGCTTGGCACACTGATTGAGCCGCGTGCGCCGCTCGCGCAGCACCTTGATGCGACGGTTTTTCTCTTCCCAGAGCGCCGCTTCCTCGGCCTGGGCCTCGGCACTGTCCAGGGGCGTGAGGTCAACGTCTGTTTCGCCAGTGTCCGGGGGCGGCGGATCGCTGCGCGCCGGGTCGATACGCACCCGACCGAGATCCATCCGACGCAGGGTATCGAGCTGCTTCTGGGTGCGTATCTTGAAATTGCTCGTCAGAAAGGGATGATCCATCCAGGCCATGTCGAGCTGCACGAACAGGCCGATGCGCAACTCAGATCCCTGACTGACCTTGTTTTCGCTCACGGACGCTACCTGAAAATGTTTCAATGACCCAGATCGACCACGATACCGGAAAAAGTATCGTAAGCTATCGAGCACGCCCCAGGGGGTCAAGAAATGGCATGACGCCAGACGCCCCGGCCATCACCGAATCACCCGGCGCCGCTTGTCCGCGAGGCGAGCAACCTTAAGCCGACGCTCGAGACCAAACCGACGTGACTGACTATAAAGCAACGCTCAATCTCCCCAAGACCAACTTTGCCATGAAGGCCAACCTCGCCCAGCGCGAACCCGAGATGCTCGCGCGCTGGGACGCACTCGATCTCTATGCCCGCATCCGCGAGGCGCGCGCTGGGGCCGAGTCTTTCATCCTGCACGATGGCCCACCCTACGCCAATGGCGATATCCATATCGGGCATGCGGTCAACAAGGTGCTGAAAGACATCATCGTCAAGTCGCGCACCCTTGACGGATATGACGCACCCTATATCCCGGGCTGGGACTGCCACGGCCTGCCGATCGAGCTTCAGGTCGAGAAGAAACAGGGCAAGCCGGGCCAGAAGATCAGCGCGGCCGACTTCCGCCGCGCCTGCCGCGAATACGCACGCACCCAGGTCGAGGGGCAGAAGCGCGACTTTCGCCGTCTTGGCGTGCTCGGCGACTGGGACAACCCCTATCTCACCATGGACTACGGGGTCGAGGCTGACATCGTGCGCGCGCTTGGGCGCATCATCGCCGCTGGCCATGTGCACAAGGGCTTCAAGCCGGTGCATTGGTGCGTCGATTGCGGCTCGGCGCTTGCCGAGGCCGAAGTGGAATATGCCGAGAAGGAATCCATTGCCATCGACGTGCGTTTTCCCGTGGTCGAACCCGAGGCGCTGGAGGCGCGCTGTCACGGCACGCCCAACGGCTGCGGCGAGGGGCCGCTGTCGGTCGTCATCTGGACTACCACGCCCTGGACCCTGCCCGCCAACCAGGCCGTGGCGTTCAATGCCGAGCTGGAATATGTCATCGTCGAGGCCGAGCACGCCCAGGCCCCGGCGCCTGGCAAGGAACGCCTCATCGTCGCCGAGGGGCTGCTCAAGGACACCATGGATCGCTGGGGCATCGAGCACTATCGGGTGCTCGGCTACGGGCGCGGCTGCGACTTCGAAGGGGTGCGACTGCACCATCCTTTTTACAACCGCGAGGTGCCCATCATCCTCGGCGAGCATGTCACGCTCGATGCCGGCACCGGCGCCGTGCACACCGCCCCCGGTCATGGTCTGGAGGACTATCTGGTCGGCCAACGCTACAAGCTGCCGGTGGACAACCCGGTGGGAGGCAACGGCTGCTTTCTCCCCGATGTGCCGCTCTTTGCCGGCGAGCATGTCTTCAAGGCCAACACCCATGTCATCGAGGTGCTCAAGGCGCATGGCGCCCTGCTGCTGGAGCAGCGCTTCACCCACAGCTACCCGCACTGCTGGCGCCACAAGACACCCATCATCTTCCGCGCCACTCCGCAGTGGTTCATTGGCATGGAAACGGCCGGGCTGCGCGCGGCGGCGCTGCGCGAGATTGCCACGGTCGAATGGCTGCCCGAGTGGGGACGCAACCGTATCCAGTCCATGGTCGAAGGCCGCCCCGACTGGTGCATCTCGCGCCAGCGCACCTGGGGCGTGCCCATCGCGCTCTTCGTGCACAAGGATACCGCCGCACTCCACCCGCGCACCCCGGAACTCATCGAGGCGGTCGCCGCGCGCATCGAGCAGGAGGGCATCGAGGCCTGGTTCAGGCTCGACCCGGCCGAGCTGCTCGGCGAGGAGGCAGCACACTATGACAAGGTGTCTGACACACTCGATGTCTGGTTCGACTCGGGCGTCACCCACGCCTGCGTGCTGGAGCGCCGCGCGGGCCTGCGCGTCCCGGCCGATCTCTATCTGGAAGGCTCGGATCAGCATCGCGGCTGGTTCCAGTCCTCGCTCATGACCTCGGTGGCCATGCGCGATCGCGCCCCCTATCGCCAGGTGCTCACCCACGGCTTCACGGTCGATGCCAAGGGCGAAAAGATGTCGAAGTCGCGCGGCAACGTGGTCAGCCCCCAGGAGGTGATGAAGACGCTCGGCGCCGACATCATCCGGCTGTGGATCGCCGCCACCGACTATCGCGGCGAGATGAGCGTGAGCGACGAGATTCTCAAGCGCACGGCGGACGCCTACCGACGCATCCGCAACACCGCGCGCTTTCTGCTCGCCAATCTCGAAGGCTTCGACCCGACGGTCAATGAGGTTGCGCCCGTCGAACTGGTGGCGCTCGATCGCTGGGTGCTCGATCGCGCCGCACGCTTGCAGGACGAAATTCTCACCGCTTACCGCAACTACGAGTTCCATCTCATCTATCAGAAGCTCCAGCAGTTCTGCGTGGTCGATCTGGGCGGCTTCTATCTCGATGTCATCAAGGATCGCCAGTACACCACCCCAGCCGACAGCCACGCGCGCCGCTCCTGCCAGACGGCCATGTATCACATCATCGAGGCCATGGCGCGCTGGCTTGCGCCCATCCTGAGCTTTACCGCCGATGAGATCTGGCAGCACATTCCCGGCGAGCGCGCGCCGAGCGTCTTCACCCAGACCTGGTACTCGGGGCTCGCAGCCCTGCCCGAGGGCGAACCGCTCGATCACGCCTTCTGGGATCGGCTCATCGCTGCGCGCGCGGCCATTGGCCCCATCCTGGAGCAGGCGCGCAAGGACGGACGCATCGGCTCGGGGCTGGATGCCGAGCTCGATCTCTATTGCGATGACAGCCTGCTTGAAATGCTCAGCCATCTGGGCGAGGAACTGCGCTTCGCCCTCATCGTCTCCGAGACGCGCCTGCACCCGCTCGCCGAGCGCCCGGATGACGCGAACAGCACCGAGATTAACGGTCTGGCCGTGCGCGTCAGCGCCTCCGCGCACCCTAAGTGCGTGCGCTGCTGGCACCACCGGGCCGATGTGGGCATCAACCCGGAGCACCCCGAACTCTGTGGGCGCTGCGTGAGCAATCTGAGTCTGCCCGGCGAGACACGCCGCCATGCCTGAGGCGCCGCTCAAAGGTTGGCTGTGGCTGTCGGTGCTGGTGCTGATCCTCGATCAGGCCAGCAAATGGCTGGTACTGCTCGCGCTCGAACCCTACGAGAGCCTGGCGCTGCTGCCCGGCGTGCATCTCACCCTGCTGTTCAACACAGGCGCCGCCTTCAGTCTGCTCGCCGAGGCCGGCGGCTGGCAGCGCTGGCTGTTTGTGGCGCTCGCGCTGGGGGTGAGCGCGGCGCTCACTGTCTGGCTGCTGCGCCTCGGGCGCGGCGAGCACTGGCTCGCGCTGGGGCTCGCGCTCCTGATCGGCGGGGCGCTCGGCAATCTCATCGACCGGGTGATCTTCGGCCATGTGGTCGATTTCATCCAGGTCTGGCTGCCCTTCATCCCGCTCGCGCTCTTCAATCCCTGGCCGGCGTTCAACATTGCCGACAGCGCCATCTCCATCGGCGTAGTCCTGCTGCTGATCGCCAGCCTGCGTGCGGAGAAATCGCATCCGGCTCAGTGAGCGAGTGCAGGAGCTGCTTGACCGGCGCGCTCGCGCGAACATCGATGCGTTCAGTCTTGGGAGGATTCAGGGTGTTCATGACGGGCCTGCTATGATGCTTCACCCCGAGCGCGCAAGTACGGGGGCGATTTCGGTATCATGCGCCCTGAGCTGTCCATCCGATTCCTGACTTGATGAAAATCGCCATCCTTTCCCGCAACGCCTCGCTCTACTCGACCCGACGCCTGATCGAGGCGGCGCGCGCGCGCGGGCACGAGACCCGTGTCATCGATGTGCTGCGTTGCTACATGAACATCACCTCGCACGCGCCCTCCATTCACTACAAGGGCGAGGATCTCACCGGATTCGACGCCGTGATCCCGCGCATTGGCGCCTCGGTCACCTTCTATGGCACGGCGGTGCTGCGCCAGTTCGAGATGATGGGCGTCTATCCGCTCAACGAATCGGTGGCCATCTCGCGCGCGCGCGACAAGCTGCGCTCGCTGCAACTGCTCGCGCGCAAAGGCATCGGCTTGCCGATTACCGGCTTTGCCCATGCGCCCGACGATATCGAGGATCTCATCAAGATGGTTGGCGGCGCGCCCCTGGTCATCAAGCTACTGGAAGGCACCCAGGGCATTGGCGTGGTGCTCGCCGAGACGCAGCAGGCCGCCGAGAGCGTCATCGAGGCCTTCATGGGACTCAAGGCCAACATTCTGGTGCAGGAATACATCAAGGAAGCCAAGGGCGCCGATATCCGCTGTTTCGTCATCGGCGACAAGGTGGTCGCCGCCATGAAGCGCCAGGCCAAGCCGGGCGAATTTCGCTCTAACCTGCATCGCGGCGGCAGTGCTTCGCTGATTCGCATCACCCCCGAGGAACGCTCCACCGCCACCCGCGCAGCGCGCATCATGGGGCTGAACGTGGCAGGCGTGGATATCCTGCGCTCCAACCATGGCCCGGTGGTCATGGAGGTCAACTCCTCCCCCGGACTCGAAGGCATCGAGTGCGCCACCGGCAAGGATGTCGCCGGTCTCATGATCGAATTCATCGAAAAGAACGCCGCCGCCGGCAAGACTCGCACCCGGGGACAGGGCTGAGCCTCATGCCGCCGCCCGAACCCCTGGTCATCGCCGGGCAGCCGATCACGCCTGGCGCACGCGCCCGTATCGACATTCCGCTGCCCAATCTCTACACCCAGACACCCGTCTTCATGCCGGTGCATGTGCTGCTTGGGCACCGCCCCGGCCCACGGCTGTTTGTCACCGCCGCCATCCACGGCGACGAAATCAATGGCGTTGAGATTATCCGCCGCCTGCTTGGCCACAAGGCGCTGCGCCATCTGCGCGGCAGTCTGCTCGCGGTGCCCGTGGTGAATGTCTACGGCTATGTGCGCCAGTCGCGCTATCTGCCCGACCGGCGCGATCTCAACCGCTGTTTTCCGGGCTCGGACACCGGCTCGCTCGCCGCACGCCTGGCCGCCACCCTGATTGCCGAGGTGGTCGCCGACTCGACGCACGGCATCGACCTGCACACCGGGGCGCGCCATCGCGAGAATCTGCCCCAGGTGCGTGTCAGCCTGGATGCCAGCGAGCAGATGCCGGCGCTGGCGCGCGCCTTTGGCACGCCGGTGATTCTGGATGCCGACATGCGCGCCGGTTCGCTGCGCGCCGCAGCCGCCATGCGCGATATTCCGCTGTTGCTTTATGAGGGGGGCGAAGCGCTGCGCTTCGACGAGTTCGCCGTGCGCGCGGGACTGCGCGGCATCATCGGCGTGATGCGTCATCTCGGCATGATTCGCCCATCGAGCAACCGTCGCCCGGTTGAGCGCAGCCCCGTGGTGGCGCGCTCCAGCCTCTGGGTGCGCGCCCACCAAAGCGGGGTGCTGCGCTCGCTCACCCCGCTCGGGGCGCATGTGCGCCAGGGCGACACGCTTGGCATCATTACCGACCCCTTTCGGCCCTTCGATGATCCGGTGCGCGCCCCCGCCAGCGGGGTTGTCATCGGGCGTACCAACCTGCCGCTGGTCACCGAGGGCGAGGCGCTTTATCACATTGCCCGCTTTGGCGAACCCGAAACCGCCGCCGAGCTGGTCGAGCAATATCGCCACGCACTCGACCCCGACGAGCAGGACGCGGTCATCATCTGAGGTCCAATCATCGCACCACAGGGGTTCGATGGGGTCGGGAGCGGACGCAGCTATTTCGGCTCCAGGTGCAGCTCGTTGCGCGTATCGTCAATGGTCATGCGAAAGCGCTTCAGCAGACTCATGCCAAGCAGTGGCTGAGCGCCGAGGCGCTCGCCCTCAATGAAGGCCACCTCGACATCGGCAACGCGCCGCTCGCCCAGCCAGATCGCCGCCAAACGTCCCTGTTGCGCATCCACCACCCCGTTGGCGGTCTGCACCTTGCGCGGGGTCAGCGCCTCTTCTGCAATACCCAGCAGCAAACGCAGCGAATCGGGCAGCACCACCTGCTCGGCGCCCGTATCAACCAGCAGAATCTGGCGCACGCGCCGCCCGCGCGCGCCCTCAAGCTCCAGACTGACCAGATGCGAGTCGCCCTGGCGGCTGGTCGGAAGCACGATGGCCTCGCCCTCGGCAAGCGACGCGCCGGCTTGCGCCTCGGTGCTGACGGCAGGCGGCACATAGGGCTCGCGCTCGCCCAGGATGATGATTCGCTCGATGCCGCCGGCGGGTGCCTGCACGATCACATGGTCGAAGCTCTCCAGCAGCAGACGCACGCGCGCGATCAGCCC
>JAFGTZ010000401.1 GCA_016938795.1 Chromatiaceae bacterium
GCCATGCGGCTGCTCTCGGGCGCGGGCTACGGCCTGATGCGACCGCTGATCGACGATGCCAGCATCTGCGGCAGCCTCTTGCGCCGGCGTCTCGCGCCCGTGCTGAGCGCCCTGACCGCCGCGCTCGGACGCTTGCGCGGACTGGATGTCTAGCGCGCCTGGATGCGCTAGGCTATGCCTTGATCCATGGAATCCCGTCTCTGGAGGTCACCCTGATGTCAGCCTTGGCCGAGCAGATCCCTTTCGACGCCGAGTCCTATCTCGCCTGGGAGCGCGAACAGCACGTGAAGCACGAATACCAGCATGGCGAGGTCTACGCCATGGTCGGTGCGCGTCAGGAGCATGTGCTGGTGTCTGGCAATTTCTACAGCGCCCTCAAGCAGCGCCTGCGTGGCGGTCCCTGTCGCGTCTATGTGTCTGACATGAAGCTGCGCGTGGCGGCGGCCGACGCCTTCTACTATCCCGATGTCATGGTGTCCTGCGACGCGCGCGATCATGCCGCGATGCATTATCTGGAGCATCCGACGCTCGTCGTCGAGGTGCTCTCGCCGGGCACCTCGGCCTTTGATCGGGGCGAGAAGGCGCGCAACTACCGTCTGTTGCCCGCGCTGCGCGACTATGTGCTGGTGGATATCGAGGCGCGCAGCCTTGAGGTCTATTGGCGCACCGAGCAGGGCGATTGGGTGTTGCGCGACTGTCGCCCCGAGGAGGGGATCTGTCGCTTCGCCTCGCTGAATGTGAGCCTCTCCTTTGCCGAAATCTTCGAGGATGTCCCGGCCAGTCGAGCGACTCTCGGCGGCGAATAGGCGAAACTCGGCTCAGGATCGCGCCCGGCGCTTGCGCTCCCGGTAGGCGGCAATGGCCGGCATGAGGCGGTTGAAGGGGAGGGCATCGAGCGACCCGAAGCGCTCGATGGCGTGGTTCAACAGCGCCGCGATGTCGGGGATGGCGGACGGTCTCGGCCCCTCGGGGTGGAGCAGCTCGGCGAGACCGCGCAGCCCTCCGAGCTGAAGACGTCGCCCGCGTCCATGCGCCAGGGGCTGCTCTGTGTCGGCGCTCGACTCGTGCAGCACGAAGCGCGCCCCTTGGCGCAGCAGGCGCTGGAAGTCGGCGCAGCGGGCCTGGGCCATGTCCGAGCGGCAGCCGACGCCCTCGCGCTCGCCAAGACAGAAGCGCGCGGCCTCGGCGCAGCCGCAGTCGCCGCTGAGGATGGCGCCCTCATGGACGCAGCCGCGCGGGTTCATGGCCGCATAGGTCTCGCGATAGGCCTCGCTGTCCACGCTTTTATACCAATCGCAAATCAGTTTTTGGGTTTTCCCCGACTGCTCCGGGCTGGGCGCTGGCCACGGGGGACGGACGTGAATCCATCCCCCCAGTCCTCCCTAACAAACCTTGGGCGATGGATGGCTCAAGAATCGTCCAGGGTGCCGGTAAAACGCTCGATCTGGCGCCGATCACGCTTGGTCGGGCGTCCCGCCCGATCCTGCCCGAGACCGGTCTCGCGACGCGCGCGGGCCAGCTCCTGACGCCGCAGCCGGCTCTCCTCGCACTCCACATAGAGCGCTGCCGCCTCGGGCGCGCCGCGCCGTTGACGATCCAACGCCACCACCTCAATCTCCCAGCTCAGGGCGCCCTTGTGAATTTCCAAGCGGGCGCCGGGGCGGATGACGCGGCTGGGCTTGGCGCGCTGGCCGTTCACCTGGACCTTGCCGCCGTTGACGGCCTCAATGGCGAGCTGGCGGGTTTTGAAAAAACGCGCCGCCCAGAGCCACTTGTCGAGGCGCTGTTCGCTCAGCGGCTCGCTCATGCCTCAAGCAGCGGGTCGAGTTCGCCAAAGCTGTCGAGTTCGGCCATGTCGTCGTAGCCGCCGATGTGACGCTCATTGATGAAGATCTGCGGCACGGTGTGGCGTCCGCTGCGCTCGATCATGGACTGACGTTGCTCGGGGTTGTCGTCGATGGGAATCTCCTCGAAGGTAACGCCCTTGCGCTTCAGCAGGCGGCGCGCGCGGTCGCAATAGGGGCAGCTTTGGGTGGTGTACACAAGAATCCGTGGCATGAGAATGCATCCCTTGGTGGATGTTGAACTAATGCGCCTTGTTCGGCATTGCAAAGCAGGCGCGCGAACAGGAAGATGAGGGCTTGCCGAGTGCGCCATGCGGCAGCCGGGATTTAATCCAAGAGACCATCATGTATCGCAACGACCCCCATCCTGTCTATCTTGCCGAGTATCGGCCCCCGGAGTTTCTCATTGAAAGCGTGGATCTGCGCGTCGAACTCGACCCCGCGCTCACCTGGGTGGAATCCGAGCTGCTGCTGAGGCGCAATCCGGCCGCGACGCGCGGCGCGGGTGATCTGCGTCTCGATGGCGAGGGGCTGGAGCTGGCCTGGGTGGCCATCGACGGGCGCGCCCTCGACCCGGCGGAATATGCGCTTGATGATCAGGGGCTGGTCATCCATCGGGTGGCCGACCGCTTCCGGCTGCGCACCCGGGTGGCCATCCACCCCGAGCGCAACACCGCGCTCGAAGGGCTCTATCAGTCGGGCACGATGCTCTGCACCCAGTGCGAGGCCGAGGGGTTTCGGCGCATCACCTATTTTCTCGACCGCCCGGATGTGATGGCGCGCTTCACCACCACTCTCATCGCCGATGCCGCGCGTTATCCGGTGCTGCTCGCCAACGGTAACCCGGTCGAGTCGCGCCGGCTCGAGGCTGGGCGTCATCTGGCCGTCTGGCACGACCCCTTTCCCAAACCCTGCTATCTGTTCGCCCTGGTGGTGGGCGATCTGAGCCTGGTCGAGGACCGTTTCACCACCTGCTCGGGGCGCGAGATTGCGCTGCGGCTCTATGTGGAGCCGCGCAACCTCGACAAGTGTGATCACGCCATGCGTTCGCTCAAGCAGGCCATGCGCTGGGACGAGGAGCGATTCGGGCGCGAGTACGACCTCGACATCTTCATGATCGTGGCGGTCAGCCATTTCAACATGGGCGCCATGGAGAACAAGGGGCTCAACATCTTCAACGACAAGTACGTGCTCGCGCGACCCGACACCGCGACTGACTCCGATTTCCAGCACATCGAGGGAGTGATCGGGCACGAGTATTTCCACAACTGGAGCGGCAATCGCGTCACCTGCCGCGACTGGTTTCAGCTCAGCCTCAAGGAAGGCTTCACCGTCTATCGCGATCAGGAATTCTCCGCCGACATGGGCTCGCGCGCGGTCAAGCGCATTCAGGACGTGCGTCTGCTGCGCACCCACCAGTTCGCCGAGGACGCGAGCCCCATGGCCCATCCGGTGCGTCCCGAGTCCTATATCGAGATCAACAACTTCTACACCACCACGGTCTACGAGAAGGGCGCCGAACTGGTGCGCATGCTCGCCACCCTGCTCGGTCCCGAGACCTTCCGGCAGGCGACCGATGACTATTTCGAGCGTTTCGACGGCCAGGCGGTGACCACCGAGGACTTTGTGCGCTGCATGGAAGACGCCAGCGGTCGCGATCTCGGTCAGTTTCGTCTCTGGTACTCGCAGGCCGGCACCCCCGAGCTGCACATCGAGGCCGAGTATCAGGCCGAGGCCGGCGTCTACGCGCTGCGTCTGCGCCAGCACACGCCGCCCAGCCCCGGCCAGCGGCTCAAGGCGCCGCTGCATCTCCCCGTGGAACTGGCGCTCTTCGACGCCGAGGGGCGCGAGCTGCCGCTGCGGCTGGCCGGAGAGGCGCACCCGCACCCGCCTGGGCCGCGCGTGCTGGAGCTGACCGAGGCCGAGGCGGTCTGGCGCTTCGAGGATCTGCCCGAGCGCCCGGTGCCCTCGCTGCTGCGCGGACTGAGCGCGCCGGTGAAGCTCCAGTTCGAGGCCAGCGACGCCGATCTGCTCTTTCTGCTCAGGCACGATTCGGACGGCTTCAACCGCTGGGACAGCGCCCAAACCCTGTGGCAGCGGCTGCTGCTTGGCCTGGTGGAGTCGCCCGAGCGCCCCATCCCTGAGTCACTGATCGAGGCGCTGCGCCCGCTGCTCGATGGCTCCGAGACCGATCCCGCCCTGCTGGCCGAGGTACTGACCCTGCCGAGCGAGGCCTATCTGGGTGATCAGATGCGGGTGGTGGATGTCGAGGGCATCGCGCGCGCGCGTGCGACCCTGGAGCGCGTCATCGGCGAGCGTCTCGGCCCCGATCTGGCGGCGCTCTGCCGTGAGCTGCGCGAATGTGGCGACTACAGTCTGGAGCCCGAGGCGATCGGACGCCGCGCGCTGCGCAACCGCGCGCTGGAGTATCTGGCGCGCGCCGGCAATGCCGAGGGGCTTGCGCTTTGTCGCGCCCAGTTCGAGCAGGCGCACAACATGACCGATCAGCTCGCCGCCCTGCGTCTGCTCTTTGACGAGGGCGGCGCCGAGGGCGAGGCGGCGCTGGCTAGCTTTCACGCCCGCTGGCGCGAGGATTTGCTGGTGCTCGACAAATGGTTCGCGCTGCAGGCCGCGAGCCGTCGCACCGACACCCTGGCGCGGGTCATGGCGCTCGGCAGTCATGCCGATTTCACGCTGCGCAATCCCAATCGGGTGCGCGCCCTGGTTGGCACCTTCAGCACTAACAACCCGGCGCGCTTTCACGACGCCGAGGGCGGCGGCTATCGTTTCCTTGCCGACTGCGTGCTCGAACTCGATGCCCTCAATCCGCAGATTGCCGCGCGCCTGCTGCGCCCCCTGGTGCGCTGGCGCCGCTTCGATGCGCGCCGTCAGGCCCTGATGCGCGCCGAAATCGAGCGCGTGGTGGCGCGCCCCCGGCTGTCGCGCGATCTCTATGAGGTGGCCTCCAAGGCCCTGGCCGCAGACTGAGCGCATCCTTCGCCATGCTGGGTATCGTCGATCGCTATCTGTTGCGCGAGGTCATGGCACTCTTTCTCGCCATCCTGCTGGTGGTGGTGCTGGTGGTCTCGAGCGTGCTTTTTCTGCGCACCCTCGAAGAGGTGAATGTTGGGGCCTTGAGCCTGGGACTGGTGTTGCGCTTTCTTGGCTTGCAAGTGCTGCGCGACAGCGCAAGTCTCTTGCCGCCGGTGTTTTTTCTGGCCGTGCTGGTCACCCTCAGTCGTCTCTCGCACGACAGCGAGCTGATCGCGCTTCAGGCAAGCGGCATCGGTTCCAGGCGGCTCTATCGCGCGCTGCTCCTGCTCGCGCTGCCGGTGGCGTTGCTCACCGCAATCCTCTCGCTCTGGTTGCAGCCCTGGGCGGCGGGTGGGATTCAGAAGATTCGTCTGGAACAAAAGGATCAGGCAACCCAGATTGCCGGACTTCAGCCGGGGCGCTTCTATGTCGAGGAAGGCGGTCGGGTGGTGGTCTATATCGGCGCCATGGATCGCCAGCGCGCGCTTGGCGATGTCTTCATTCTTGATCGACGCGGCGGCGGCAGTCAGTTGGTGGTGAGTCAGGGCGGGCGCCATCGCCTGGAAGAGGCGACGGGGGATCATCTTGTCACGCTCACTGAGGGACGGCGCTTCGATGGCGAGCCTGGCACGGGCGCCTTTCTGATCGGCGAGTTCGAGGAGTACCAGATTCGCATTCGCGCCAATGGTCCGGTGCGCGAGATCGGGCGCAAGCGCACCACCACACCCACGCACGAATTGCGGATTGAGGATCGCGCCGAGCGCACCGAGTTCGAACATCGGCTGGGCGCGCCCCTGGCCATCTTTACCCTGCTGCTGCTTGCCGTGCCACTGGTGAATGGCTCGCCCCGGCAATCCACCTCGGGGCGCATTCTGCTCGCCCTGCTGGCCTATCTGTGTTTTTTCAATCTCCAGCGGCTGGCCGAGCACTGGCTGGCCACCGGCGTTACCCCCGGCTGGCTGGGCAGTCTCTGGTATCAGGCGGTCATTCTGCTCATGGTCTATTTCGCCCTGCTACCGGGCAGCCTCTGGATGCGCCGTCTGACCAAGGGGCTGCGCCGGGGCGCGCGC
>JAFGTZ010000402.1 GCA_016938795.1 Chromatiaceae bacterium
AAGTGAGTCAAGGACGGAGGCTGACCGTGCCGACCTACGATTATCGTTGCGACGCCAATGATCGCGTCATCGAAGTGAACCACCGCATGAGCGAAAGCCTCACCAACTGGGGCGAACTCTGCGCGCGCGCCGGCCTTGATGTCGGCGACACCCCGGCGGATGCCCCGGTGCGCCGCCTGGCTACCGGCGGAAGCATCATCTCCAGCAACAGCCTCGGCAGCGGCGCCGCCAGCTGCTGCCCCACAGGAAGCTGTTGCAGCGGCGGCATCTGCGGGCTTTAACGCAAACACCGCCTTCCGCCCGACCCCGCCCCGACCAGGGAGCGGGGTTTTTTATCCCCGCACCGGGTCTAACCCAGCTCCACCTCCAGCTCGACGATGGCTCCCTCGCGATAGACCTGCAAACGCACCCGATCGCCCGCCACATGCCCATCGAGGATATCGAGCAGGGTCTCGAAGGTGGTCACCGCTCGGCCATCGACGGCGAGAATGACATCGGCGCTAGTGATGTCGCCCGCCTCGCTCATGGTGGCCGAGCGCAACCCGGCGCGCGCCGCCGGCGACTCGGCCTGAACCTGAAGCACCACCACACCGCCAATGCCCAGCTCGCGCATGAGACGTTCGCTGAAGGCGCGATCGGTCACGATGCCGAGCAGCGGGCGGCGGTAGTGTCCATCGGCGATGAGGCGCGGCACTACGCGGTTGATGGTATCGGCCGCCACCGCGAAACCAATACCGGCGAAGGCGCCCGAGGGGCTGTAGATGGCGGTGTTCATGCCAATGAGACGGCCCGCGCTGTCGATCAGCGGACCGCCCGAATTGCCTGGATTGATGGCCGCGTCGGTCTGGATGAGATGCTCGATGCGCCGCCCCTGCTCACTCGGGATGCTGCGATCGAGCGCCGAGATGACGCCGGCGGTGAGGCTGTGATCGAGCCCGAAGGGGCTGCCGATGGCGTAGACCTTCTGGCCCACGCGCAGATCACGGCTGGTCCCAAGCGGCACCGGAGGGGCCAAAGGCACCGGGGCCTCCAGACGCAGCACCGCGATGTCGTGCTCGGGACTCACGCCCACCAGACGCGCCGGATAGACATGCCCATTGGCCAGGCGCACCCGCGCCACCTCGGTCTCGGCCACCACATGATGATTGGTGACCACATGACCGGCGCGATCCCAGAGAAAGCCCGAGCCGGTACCCTTGGGAATCTCCAGCAGGCTTTGGGTGAGCAGATCGAGCACGCGCTCGGAGGTGGACAGATGCACCACCGAGGGACTGACCCGTTCGAAAATGGCGATGGTGGCGCGCTCGTCATCGGCCAGCGCGCCACGCGCCTCGATGGCGCGCGGCGAGCCCGGCGAATACCACCAGTCGAGCACCCAGGGTCGCACCAAGAGCGCAATGAGCAGCGCGACCAGAAACCAGCGCAGAAAACGGGCGGGAGTCACGCCAGACATGGATGAATGCTCAGAGACGGGGCGCATCATCCCGATGCTCCTCCGGATTCTCGGGCCAGGCGCTGAGAATCGCCTTCACCAGGGTTGCCAGGGGGATGGCGAAAAACACGCCCCAGAAGCCCCAGATGCCGCCAAAGACCAGAATGGCAACAATGATGGCGACCGGATGCAGACTGACCACCTCGGAAAAGAGCAGCGGCACCAGCACATTGCCATCCAGCGTCTGGATGATGAAATAGGCCAGCGCCAGCCAGGCGAACTGCGATCCCCAGCCCCATTGAAACCAGGCCACCAGCAGGACCGGAAGGGTCACCACGGTAGCGCCAATGTAAGGAATGATGACCGAAAGCCCGACCAGCAGGGAGAGCAGCATGGCGTACTTCAGCCCAAAGACGTAAAAGGTGGCATAGCTGACGCCCCAGACGATGAGAATCTCCCACACCTTGCCGCGCACATAGTTTGAGATCTGGCGATCCACATCGCGCCACACATGGCTGGCGATGCCGCGGTGATGGGGCAGCAGGCGGCGGAACCAGTCGAGAATAAGATCCTTGTCCTTCATGAAGAAGAACACCAGCAGCGGCATGAGAATGAGATAGACCAGCATGGTGAGTACCCCCACCACGCTTGCCAACGACCAGGACAGCGCCTGCTGACCGAAGGTGATGACCTCGGCGCGCAGGGCTGTGATCAGCTCGGCAATCTGCGCCTCGCTGACCAGCTCGGGATAGCGCTGCGGCAGAGACACCAGCGCCTCGGTTCCCACCGCAATCATGAAAGGCAACTGCTGCACCAGATCGCTGACCTGGCGCGAGAGCAGCGGCATGACGCCAAGCAGGACCAGGCCCACGAAACACAGAAACAGCAGATAGACCAGCAGCACGCTCGGCAGACGCCGCCACTGGCGTCGCTCCAGAAAGGCCACCAGCCCTTCGAGCAGATAGGCGATGACGATGCTCGCAAGCACTGGCATCAGGGTATCGCCAAGCGTGACCAGCACCGCAAAGACCGCCAGCAGCAGGAGCGCGAGAAAAACGATCTGCGGATCGGAAAAATGCCGCCGAAACCAGCTTGTCACGATATTCATGATGCGCGATGGGCCTGATAGTGACGATCAAAGAGCGCCTCCAGCGCGTCGATGACCTCGGCTGCGGGCCGCCCATGCAGCAG
>JAFGTZ010000403.1 GCA_016938795.1 Chromatiaceae bacterium
GTCTCAATCCCCTAAAAATCGGGTCTCAATTCGAACCCCTGTGGATAAGTATTTTCCATGTTTTTCAATAAGTTGTGCGTTGTTGTTGCGCAACATAGTGTGGCGTTTCTGGTTTGGTGACGCTTGGCCGCTCCAGGCCGGGTTTCCAAGTGGTTCGGGTGGCAAAGATTAGCAGAAGAAGCTGTCGGTGCAAGGGCTGTGCTCGACTCAGTCGGTCTCGGGCATGTCGTCTGCAACATTCGGCATGAGGGGGCGCAGCCGGTAGCGCAGACGCTCGACCTCGCGGCGGCAGAGTTGCGCCAGGCTCTGCTTTTCCGGCGCATCGGTCTCGGCATTGGGATCGCGCGGGCGCAGATCGGGCCAGTCCTGACGTGCATGAGCCCACGCCTGATAAAAGCGCGAGCGCGCCTCCTTCACCAGTCGGCAACCTTCCGCTGGCGAGTACGAAAAATCGCCCGGCTTCAGCACCTCATCGAGCAGCCCAAGCATGACCACATCCACCGAGGGCCGCAGCGGCTCAATCAGATCGAGCACCAGAGATTCGCGTCCCGGCACCAGGTCGTGCAGCATTCCGCGCGCCGGGTCGAGCCCCTGTTGCTGAATGGCCGCCAGCATGTCGCCCCCCAGCAGCGTATAGCCGAGCGACAGCAGGGCATTGAACGGATCGCGCGGCGGGCGGCGGTTGCGGCCGCGAAAGCTCCAGGTGGACCCCAGTTCGAGCGCAAGCCATTGAAACCAGGCCGAGGCGCTTGCACCCTCGATACCCATGATGGCGGCGCGCGTGGGGCATTGGGGCAACTGCGCAAGCGCCAGACGCTGGCGCTTGCGCAGCGCGCCACGCACCTGGTCCGCCGCCTCGCCCAGGCGCAGCCGCTCGGTGGCCTGACCCTGCGCCAACAGCTTGTCGGCAATGAGCCGTCGCGCGATAGCAAGCCGCCAGTCCTCGCGCTCGGCGGCGCGGTGCTGGGCGGTCCGCAGCGCCACGCCAGCGTTCAGGGCCGCGCCCATCCAGGCCGCCTCGCCATTGCCGCGACCGGGCAGCAGCACGGCTGGAATGCGCCGTTCGCTCAGCGCCCGCCACACATCGCAGCCCACCAGCGGGCGGCCATGCACCACCACGAGCCCCAAGGCGCCAAGCGGAACATGGCGCGCGGCAGTGCCGGGAGTGGCCAGGCGCAGGGCGCGGCCATCCAGGGTCAGCTCGGTCTCGCGATGGTCGATAACCAGCAGCAGATCGGCACTCATCCGGGCTCTCCTTGTTGGGTGGACTGAGGTTGTTGCCATAGGCGCTATCCGTAGCA
>JAFGTZ010000404.1 GCA_016938795.1 Chromatiaceae bacterium
AGATGCCAAGCCCAGGTAGCTCAGTTGGTAGAGCAGCGGACTGAAAATCCGCGTGTCGGTGGTTCGATTCCGCCCCTGGGCACCAACTTTTCAAAGACTTACGGCGCAAGGATGCGCGTCAAGTCGCCTCAAATCGCATCATTCTCGCCCCTTAGTGGTACCTAGATTAGTACCTGACCTTTGAATCAACCTGTGGCCTCGCTCGGCGCGTAGAACTTCACCACGCGCGCAGCATGGGCGCCGGTGATGCCGAATGCGGCGCCCAGCTCCCGATAGCTCCGATAGCCCCCCGCGCGCCAGGCCAGGATCAGCGCGCGGTCTCTGGCCTCTCGCGCCAGTTGTCGCCGATCCGGCAAATAGATTTGGGTGCGCTCGAATCGCCCCAGCACGCGCGCCACGATGCCATAGGCCATGGCACGCGCGCGCCCCTGGGCGAGGGGTTCCAGCTCGCTGGTCACGGCCTCAAGCAGCTCATCAAGGAAGGGCGGGCGGGTGCGCAGGTAGGCCATGGCGCAGCCTGCTAGAGACCTTCGCTGCGCAGGATGCGACCCCAATGCTCGCGTCGCTCGAAGGGCAGCGCGCCAGGGTGGACCTCTGGCAATCCCTCGGGCATCGGTGCGGCGGCCTGTCTCCCGTCAGCTTCACTCGCCATCCTGAGCACGAAACCGCGCCAGTCGATTGAGCGCCCCGAGGCGAGGGCGGCGCGCCAGGCGACGGCGCCACGGGTGGCCAGAAGCTCGGTCAGCTCGGACTCCAGCTCGGCGGCGATCTTGTCCCAGTCCGCGCGCAGGGCGTCATCGGCGCGACGGTCAGCGATGGCAAGGGCGCGCTCGGCGGCTTCCAGCTCGCCGCGCAGGATCTCCACATCCTCGGCGGCGGCGCGCTCGGCGAGGCGGGCGGCCTCCAGCTCGGCAGGGTCAATGCCTTTGCGCCCGGTGCGGATGGCGGTGGCGTGCCTCTCGCGAAGCATGGCGGTGGCCCCTGCCTTCGCGGCGGCCTCGGCTTCCAGCTTGGTGAAGCGGTCGGCGACCTTCGCATGGTCGCGTGCAGCCTTCTCAGCCAGTTTCAGGGCATCAGAGTACATGGGCGAGCCTCCGGAATTGTTCGCTGCGGGCGGCCTCCTCTCGCGCCTGCCGCGCGAAAAACTCAGCCTTGCGACGCTCATAGAGCGCCCTGGGGGAGCCGTTCGGGGTGGGATCGGGTGCGGGTGCCCTCCCTTCCTGCCGCGCGAAAAACTCAGCCTTGCGGGCCTCGTAGAGCGCTCTGGGGCTTGGCTGGGGTGCGGGCCTGGGCGCGGCGGCGGCGCGCTGGGGGGGTGCCTGGGGGGCGCGGGTGCGCGCGGCCTGCTCGCGTTGCGCGCTCAGTTGGGTGATGCGGTCGGCCACTCTCCCCCAGCGGTCTGGGCAGTCGGGGCCGAAGCAGGCGGGCGCCCCGGCTGAAAAATGAAACTCACGCTCGGACATGACTGGTTCCTGTGTGGTGTCGGACCAGTCAATTATAGCGCGTTAGGCATCAGAACAAGCTGATTAGGCATCAAGAGTGATGCCTGAAGTGTCAGTCCAATGTCGGGTTTTCTCAGGTGTCGGGTGGCGCCGGGCGGGTGCGGTGCTCGATGAGCAGCCGCTCCAGATCGGCGCGCGTCTCCGGCTTTGGCTCAGCCTTACCGGTGCGGAATCTCGCGATGCGCGAGCGATCCAGGCCGATCCTGTCAGCGATTGCCTTGTCACTCGGGATCCCCTGGCGCAGCTCGGCAATGATCGCGGGTGTCGTCATGGTCGCTGGCGCCGGCAGCTCGAAGGCATCGCCGATCGCGTCCACAGCGGTGTCGGGAATCGCCGGTGCCAGGGCATCGAGCCGCGCTTGCAGAAAGTCGAGCGCCTTATCCTTCTGCTCGATGATGTTTCTCAGGTCGGTGATGTGAGCGTCGCGCGCCCGGATCTCGGTCATCAGCGCCTCGTGATCGTCGCGCGCTCGGCGCTTGATCTCGACCACGCGCGCGTTCAACGCCTTCAGCTCCTCGCGCAGCATCTCCAGCGCGCGGGCCTCGGGGTGTGGCTCTGTTACTAACGGCCTTGTCGTTACTAACGCGGCTTCTGCCTTCAGCGCATCCCTTTCGTGAGTAACGCGCGCCAGCTCGGCAGCCAGTCGCTCAGCTTCAGCCGCGCGCGCGGCCAGCTTGGCCTTGTGGCGCGCCTGCCGCTCGGCATTGGTGAGCGCCTGCCCGGTGGGCTTGCGGCCTCGGCGGGCCTTGGTGGTGTCGGTGGTGTCGGTCATCTCGATCCTCGCAATGGCGTTAGTAACAGCTAACCATCATAGCGGTTAGTAACGATAATGCAAGGCAGGATCGGCCAGGGCGGGCCTTGCCGGTACGCGGGTTCGCACTGCGTACCGGCTTGCGTACCAGGGGGCTATCGCCCGATCACTCGACAACCAGCGTCAGGCGGTTGAAGCGCTTACCGGTGCGCGACTGTTCCTGACCATGGAACGTCAGGGCAACCAGACTGCCGACCTCGGCGCCCTCCTCTCTAAGTCGCTCGGTCAGCCAGGGTGTGAGCCAGACGGCCACCACGGCGCCATCAATGCGCTGCACAAGCATCTGATGCTGAGGGCCGAACGGGCCTGACTCCTTGCGACTGCCGACTATGGCGCCCTCCAGGGTCTCGCCCGGCTCGGGCTTCCAGGTCGCAATGCTGCGGGTCAGCTCTGCCTTCTGGCGCAGTCGAGCCAGACGCTCAGGGGCGATGTCTACGGGTGCGGGCAGGTGGTCAGTCATGGGCGGTTTCTCGGTGCCAGTGTGGGCAGGTGATCCAGGCATCGGCGTGCGGCCACAAGCTCCCCGCTCTCTCGCCCGCTGGTGCATCCACTGAGCAGCGCCCAAGGCCTCCAGCCGGGTTCAGGGTGTTGTGCCGGTAGTGCCGACAGCTCGCGCAGACGGCGCGCCCAGCGGGCTTCTCAGGCGATTCTGCGGCCTCCTTCTCGATCCTCTCGCCATCCTTCGGCCATCGGGCCAGCCGCAGCTCCACAGCGCGCTCGAACAGTCCGGCCAGCCGCTCGGGGTGCTGCGCCAGGGCGTCCAGATATTCAACGCGCGCCTCGGCGTCGGTCTCGCCGATGTGATCGAGGAAAGCGTTACTCACGGCCAGGGCGTCATCACTGAGCGGCTGCCGCTCGCCCAGGGGCGCTGGTGCGATCTGACAGCCGGGCCAGCGCGCGGTCAGCTCGGCCAGCGTTGCGGGTGGCGATGTGTGGACAGTCAGCCTCTCTCCTTGGGCGGTGACGACATCCCAGGCGGCATGTTCGCCTCGGGCGGGCGAACAATTCCCCCCATGCACCCCGGGCGAAAGGGGCGAATTGGGCGAATCTTCAGTAACGGCGCGGGTTCGCTGCGGGGCGAAAGCGGGCGAATCAGGGGCGAAAAGGGGCGAATTTTGGGCGAATTCGGGCGACGGATCGGCGGGCGAGCGGGGCGATTCGCCCCTTTTCGCCCCGATTCGCCCGGGGTTCGCCCGTGCGTCAGCCCAGCAATGGCGCGGGTTTTCGCCCTTTTCGCCCCGTTCGCCCGGGGTGGGTGGTGACCTTTTCGCCCCTGGGGTGGGCGAAACCAGATCAGCAATCAGTGATTGAACATTCACGCGCGCGCACTCCATGTGTACCCCATGTTTTCCGCAAGCCCGGCATGCTCCAGCACGGCCAGCGCGGTGTCTCGCTTGTCCTTGCTCCGGGTGGCCTTGGGGCCGATGCGTGAGATAGCCGTCAGGCTCGCGCAGGCTTCAGGCTGGTCAAGTAGCCATCGGTACAGGGTCAGGGCCAGTTGGCGCGCGGTGCGAACATCGCGATCCCCAAAGACGCCTCGCCACGTCTCCAGCGAGTAGGCAGCCAGGGCGATCCCGTTGCGCATGGCCTCGGCGTCAACCTCCCCGCTGCCCGCATAGACGGACAGCACGCCAGCGACGCGCAGGGCCTGCTCGGTGGATCGGACGGCGTAAGGCTTCACCTCCCGCAGGGGGGCGGGCCTGCCCTTGGCGGCCTGCTCCATGCGCTCGAAGAAGGCGCACGCCAGGCGCATGGCCTCATCGCTCAATTCCAGCGCGGGCAGATCGGCGCAGTCGTCACCGAGGGGGCGGTCAAGCAGGCGGTTGCACGCGCGCCAGAAGTCTCCGATCTGAGGGCATTGGTCGGCGCGCCACGGGCGAGCGACGCGCGGGGCGGACGGCTCAGGCCATGCGATCATGAAGCGGGGCCAGAATCCAATGCCGGACAGCAGTGGGTCGCTCATGACCTCGTGTGCGGCCTCGGGCTGCAACAGCCAGTGGATTGAGAGGCGGCGGTCATAGAGTTGTAGGCGCCCCGTGGTGCCGCGCGAAACCGACAGCTCGCCATCATCCCAAAGGGCGTTGAACGTTGCGGCGGTCTTGGCGCGGTTGTCGGGATTCATGCCGTAGCCCGCGAGCATGGCGGCGGCCTCAGACGAAAAAACGCCTTGGCTTGGAACACCCTGGGCGAATGATCGGCGGATGCCCTCAACAGTCCCATCCCGAGCGATGCGGTACGGCTCGGGCGGCAGCTCCTCGGGGGGCGGATCGCCCTTCACGCGCCCCTTGGCGGTCGCCTGGGCCTCTCTCACTTGGTCTAGGTAGGATCGCGCCTCGATGCGCTGGCGCGCCTGTACGGCGGCCTGGGCGATGGCATCGCCCGATGACTTCCCGTCGCCCGACTCGCCGATGGTCAGGCAGTAGAGGGACAGCGGCTTGACGGCCTCGATGGTGCGCACGTTGGCAACCGACTGCGCCAGCATGGCGACCACGGCGAGCAGGGATTGGCCAGCCATGGCCTCACGGATCTGCACTCCATCCGCCAGGGCGCGGGTTGCATCGGCCAGGGGGCCTAGGGCGTCTATTGGGTAGACGGCAGCGGGCGATGCGTCAGCCGTGAGCACGCGGGCCGCGCGCGCCAGGGCGGCGCGCTTCTCATCGTCACTCAGATTCGCCCCGGATTCGCCCTTTTTCGCCCCGATTCGCCCCGGGTTCGCCCCGCGCTCATCCCGCGCGGTTGCTGGGGTTTCGCCCTTTTCGCCCCTTTCGCCCCCTGGGGGTTGGGGGGGTTGTTCGCCCCTTCGCCCCTTCCATCCCAGCGCAGCGGGGTCAACCCCGAGGCGGTCACACAACCACAGCGCGGCGGCGGTGGCATCGCTGGGCGCGCCCCACTCCAGAACGGTGTCGATGGGCGTCAGTCCGCGCTCCTCGCCAAAGTCCCGAATGCCCGAGGGGTGGAACGACAGATCTTCCTCAAGGGCGCGTCCGAGGCGTCGAGACGCCACGCGGTAGCCGTCATGGTGGGGCTTGGCCTGGGGGAATAGGTCGGGAACCCATGCCGACAGGTTCGCCATGGCCTTGGCATTCACCTTGGCGAAGAAGGATTCTCCAGCGAACGGCGTATCTGATACGCGGCTCTGGCGAGCATCGGGTGAGTGCAGGGGGCGCAGGGTCTCGGCGATGAAGGGCGCCAGATCCTCCAGATCGCCCCTGCCATCGGTGCCGGTCACGGTGAAATATCTCCCGTGCGCATAGGCCTCGATGCCGGTGGCGTTGCTCCCGAGGGTCTCGAAGTCGGGGCCGATGCCGATAGCGTGCCATCCCTTGCCTGATGGCGAGCGCTCGACGTAGCCCGGCAGGCGATCCACCAGGGCGGCCAGCTCTGGGCGGGTGTCGGTGCCATCCAGGTCGATCCCCTGCCAGTGGTGGCCTGTCGCTGGGTCGAGACCGAGGGCGAACCCCAGCCCGGCATAGCGCCCGGTGGCCAGTGCCGCGCAGGCCTCTGCGAAGGTGGCCAGTCTGGCCAGATCCTCGGGTGTGTCGAGTGCGCCCCGTCGCGGGGTGCCGTCGCAGTAGTGGGGCACCTTGCGGGGCTTCTTTGAGCCGTTAGTAACAGCCTTCCAGCCCAGCCAGCGGCGGGCGTCGCGCATGCCCCCGGGGATGGCCTCGAAGGGATCGCGCGGCGCCTGAGCGGCCAGGTCCGCGCGGATCTGAGCAGGGGACGGCGTGCTATCCATAGCGGGCCTCCGCAAGCTGGCGCAGGATCTCATCGGCCAGGGCCTCCAGCCGCTCGATACGTCCTAGGACGCGAGCGGTCAGTAGCCGGTCATGGGGATCTCGGCGGCGGGGCCAGAGGGCGAGCAGCCGGGTGAGGGGGTTGGACATGATCAGTCTCCTTGGGATGGGTGGAGACCGACCAAACGGGCAGGATGGCGCGAACAAGCGAACGTGCGGGCGCACGCTGGCCTAGGTATAATCTGTTCGCGTCGGTGTCCGTCAGGTCGGACTTTACTCAGGGTGCGTCAACACTCTGGGACGGCGCAGCCCCGTCAAAAGCGGCGCGTCCGCGTTCAAGAATAGTCCTGTTTTCGAGTCCCCTGCAATCACGCCTCGACGGTCGCGCGTCGGGGCGTTTCTCGTTTCGGGCCAGCGGCGGGCCAGCTTCTCGCGCCGCGCGGTGCGGATTTTTCGTGAGTGACGCATTATCAGATCCTCATCATGCCGCGTTCTGGCGCGAGCCGGACAGCCACTCGTGGAAGCCGCTCTCCGAGATGAGAATCTTCCGCCCGAGGCGGCGAACATACGGCGCCAGGCCGTTCTTGTGGGATTCGCGCACGTAGTGGCGCAGGGCGTGCGCGCTCATCGTTGGCTTGCGAGTGCCCGCGTTGAGGATCTCCGCCAGGGCCTCGACGCTGCGCCAGTCGTTTCGAACTTCAGGCTTCATGGTCTCTATCTCCGTAGTTCGCGAGCCGGTACATTGCTCGCACGGGGATAGTGTGCTGACAGCCTAAATCATTGGCGATTCTTGAATTCTGCAATTCCTGCAAAAGTCGCGAATTTTAATCTTTGCTCTGCGCTTCCGCCTGTCGTTTAAACCGGTAATAGCGATCCCGAACAGTGGCGGCTGATAAGCCATAAGCACGCGCCACATGCTCGAAGGCGGGGCCGGGATCGCCATCTCGCGATGTGGATAAGCCCATGCGCTTGATCGCATGTTCGCACCAGTGGAACAGCACTGAATCCTCGAATCGCTTCCGCGCCCTCGTGCGTTCTGGTGACTGCCTCCCCAGCGGCGCGAACGCCTGCCGCATAGGGGCTTCCCCGCGCCCGCAATGCAGTAGCGCCAGCATCACGTATTCCGCGACATGGGGCGGACTGACCACGCCGGCTCGCATCGCCTCGGCAACCATGCGGAACGCTTTTTTTTGAGCCTTCTTCTCGCCTCGCCTTGCGCGCTCGGCAATATCCGCGAACACTGACAGTTCTTCATGCGACCACGGGCCTTGGGGATTCTTGATCCAGTGGGGGGGGTGCGCGGTGCAAGTGCCATCCCCAGAATCGACCCACACTCTTTCAGCAGCGCAGGCGGGGAAGCCATCGTCGTAAACGTGCTCACTCATCCCGCGCCTCGCCCAGAATCTTGTCAGCCGTCGATTGCACCAGCGAGTGCGCGGCCTGCTCGGTCAAATGTGAGTAACGCCGAGTGGTCTGGGCGGATCGGTGCCCCAAGACGGCCCCGATCTCAACCAGGCTGGCGCCCTGGGCGGCCATGAAGGACGCGGCGGAATGGCGCAGGTCATGCCAGCGGAACCCCTCGATGCCCGCACGGCGCAAGGCGGTTCTGAATGGCGTCCGAAGGTCTACAGGTTGACGTGTGCTCACTCGGCTTGGAAACACCAGTGCAGCCCCGGTGATGTCGGCAACCTTGCCTCGCCGATGCTCTGCAAGCCGTTCCTCCAGCAGCGGCTTTACCTGGGTGGCGATGCGAACAGCTCGAACCCCGCCCTTGGTGGTGGTCTCGTGATCCACGCGCAACAGCAGCACGTCGCGCGCAAGGTCAACGTCCCTCCAGCGCAACCCCAGCAGCTCGCCCCGGCGCGCCCCGGTGGTGACAGACAGCATCACGGCCAGGTGCAGGTCGGGGCTTTCCGACTCCCGGCAGGCGGCGAGCAGGCGTCTTAGTTCGTCCTGGGACAGAAACCGCGTCCGGCCATTGGCTGCGGATGGCTTCTCCACTTGGGCGAGCGGCGATGTCTGCACCCAGTGCCAGCGGCGCACGCAGGCGGTAAAGACGGCGGCCAGGGTGGCAAGGTAGCGGGCTACGGTGGTCGGGCTTCGCGGCCTGGGTGCGCCGGTGGGGGTTTTCGGCGGTAGGGGCGTGTCGGTCAGTTCATCGCGACAGCGGGCAATCGCAGCAGGGCCAATGTCTGACAGGCGCAAGTGCCCAAGCCTGTCTTGCCAATAGTCGAGATGCTGGGAATAGGTGCGGCGGGTGGTCTCGGTATGGGTCGGCAGGATCTCGGCGCGGTAGCGCGTGATCGCCTCCTTTAGGGTGCGTTTCTGCCCCTGGGTGATGAGTCCCGCGCGATCCTCCAGCGCGGCGGCCTCGAACTTTCGCGCCCAGCGTTCGGCGGCGCTGCGAGTTTTGAAGGTGCGCGATGTCTCCCCGTCCTGCCCGGCAAGGCGAACGCGGGCCTTGTAGACAACTCCCGAGGGGCGTTGTAGCTTGGTGATCGTGGCCATGGCTAACCCTGATAGCTGTCGGCAACAGAAACCCCGAGGGCGGCATCCCTTGGGGTTTCGCTTTTGCGTCAACTGGCGTTAATCGCATGGCCTAACATTAGCACGCATTACAGCGCACTGGTACCTGTATTGGTACCTGAGCAGAAAAACGGCGCTCAATCCCTTTTGTCGCCGGGGAGAGTTGCGGACTGAAAATCCGCGTGTCGGTGGTTCGATTCCGCCCCTGGGCACCAACAAGAACAGCCGGTTAGGTCTCACGACCGACCGGCT
>JAFGTZ010000058.1 GCA_016938795.1 Chromatiaceae bacterium
CGGCGTCAGGCGCGCAATCTGCTGACCCTGCTGTTTCTTAGCCAGGGCGTGCCCATGCTGCTCGCGGGCGATGAGGTGCTGCGCACCCAGCATGGCAACAACAACGTCTGGTGTCAGGACAACGCGCTTGGCTGGTTCGACTGGCGCCTGGTCGAACGTAACAGCGCCATGCTGCGCTTCACGCGCGAGCTTATCGCGCTGCGCCAGCGTCACCCGAGCCTGCGCCGGCGGCATTTTTTAACCGGACGCGCGCGCGCCGGGAGTGACTGGCCCGATGTGCGCTGGTTCGGGCCCGAGCTGGAGGAGCCGGACTGGGAGGATCCTGAAAACCGCGCCCTGGCCTTCACTCTAGCCCCGGTTCAGCCGAGCGAGGCGACGCTTCATGTCGCCATCAACATGAGTCTCAAAGCCGTCTGTTTCGCGCTGCCGCAGCGCACCGGGCTGCACTGGTATCGGGCGCTCGACACCGCCCGCGCCGCCCCGGCCGATTGTATTCCTCCCGCCCAGCAGATGCCGCTGGCCGAGACGCGGCTGCTGCTGCGCGCAAGCAGCATTCTGGTACTCGAAGGCCGTCCCCAGCGGCCTGTGTCGCACGCGCTTGCGGCCACTGGAACCGACATGGATCTTTGATTCCAAGCGTGACATCATTTGTAGTTTACTGAATCGCGTATTGACCGATTCATCCGACTTGACACCCGCATGTCGAAAGCAGGCCGGCATCCAATCGCTTCAAGCTGAGCCTTGATGCAGGGGAGGGTGTCGCGAAGCCGCAAGCTTGGGAGACACAGGATCGATACCGAGATGGCATTGGACGCGAGGGCGGTTGGCGCTCCAACGCGCGATGTGCTGGCATCGCCCACAGGGCTTGCTCCAGACTTTCCGCTCGATCTGCGCGCGACGCGCCTGGTGCTCCATGAAGCCATGAGTGGTGATCTGCACGCGCACTGGTGCCTGACAAGCGATGATCGGATGCGCGCCAGCGCCGGCTTCGCCCCGGAGGCGGGGCTACCCACGCCTCGCCTGAGGCTGCTTCGTCTCGATGTCGGGCAGGCGCCCGAGGTGCTGGCAACGGTTGGCCTTGGATCAGGCGCGCTCGGGGGACGTGGTGTGGCGGCCTTCGCGGTCGAGCCGCGCTCGCGGCGCTATCGGGTTGAACTTGGTCTGGTTGGTCCAGGGGGCGGCTGGATGCTGCTGGCGCGCTCCAATGTGCTTGATAGCGCGGCCTCGGTCTCGGTACGCCAAGTGTTGGCCCGGGCGCGCGCGGCGCGCCTTCAGGCAGCCGACGCGGGCGATGATTCGTCATCTTCGACGGGGCTTGCGCCAAGCGCTACGCCGCCGTCTCGCAACAAGTCGAGTAGTCCGGCATCGAGCCGCATCCCCGTGCTGGACTATGCCCCGACCAGTGGGGCCAGTGAGGTGCATATCGAGGCGCGGCTCTGTCTGCATGGCTGGGCGCCGCCCAACACCGAGATTGATCTCTTCGGTCATGCCTATCGGGTGGGGCCAGGCGGGCGCTTTCAGTTGGAGCTGAGGGTGGATGATGCCGATCTGCTGCGCGAGGCGCTCAGCCAGCATCCGCCCCCGCAGCTCACCTTGAGGCGCGAGGACTGAGCAATGGGGTCAGGCCAAGTGCTGGATATCGTCATGGCGAGCGCCGAGTGCGCACCGCTTGCCAAGGCGGGCGGTCTGGGTGACGCCGTGCCGGGGCTGGCGCATGAACTGGCTCGGCGCGGCGTCCGTGTCGAACTCATCCTGCCCGACTACGATCTACTTCGCAGCGAGGCGCTGCGCGACCTTCAAACCCTCTCTCGCCCCGTACAGGTCATGCATCGGGGACAACCCTGGCCCTGCAGGGTACGCGTTGCGACCCTTGGCGCCCTGCGCTGCGTGCTGATCGGCGCCGATGCCCCCGAGACCTTTTTTCAACGTGGACGACTCTACGGTGAGCCCGACGATGCCGCGCGCTTTGCCTTTTTCTCGCGCGCCGTGCTGGCCTATCTCGGTCAGTCGGGCCGTCATCCCGACATCATCCATTGTCATGACTGGCAAACGGCGCTGGTGCCGGTGCTGCTCAACGAGGTCTATCGCGCGGCGGGCCTAGCGCACAGCCGCGTCTGTCTCACCCTGCACAATCTTGGCTATCAGGGGCTGGTTGGCCCCGAGATTTTGCATCAGGTGGGGCTCGACGCCGAACGCCTCATGGTGCCCGAACGTTTGCTTGATCCGCAGGGGCAGTTGGCCAATCTGCTCAAAGGCGGCATTCTGGAGGCCGATTTCGTCAACACCGTCTCGCCGCACTATGCCTGGGAGGTGCAGCACAGTGAGCAGGGCATGGGGCTGCAAGGGGTGCTCCAGGCGGTGAGCCATAAATTCGGCGGCATTCTCAATGGGCTCGATCCCGAGGCCTGGAATCCGGCAACTGATTCGCTGATTCCCGTCCCCTTCGATCAGGAGCATCTCGCGCTCAAGGCGCGCAACCGCGCCGTCTTGCGCGAGCGTCTCGGGTTGCGCGAGCGCGAGGCGCCCATTCTGGCGGTGGTCAGCCGGCTCGATCGGCAGAAGGGCGTCGAGCTGATCGCGCACGGCATCGAGCGCGCCCAGGCAAGCGGCGCCCAGGTTGTGCTGCTCGGCGCGGCACTCGAGCCCGAGATTACCAGACGCTTCGAGCGGCTGCGTGAGCGTTTTGCGCCCGACCCGGATGTACATCTTGAACTTGGCTATGACGAGGCCCTGGCCCATCTCATCTATGCCGGCTCCGACCTCATCCTGATCCCTAGTCTCTATGAGCCCTGCGGTCTTACCCAGCTCATCGCCATGCGCTATGGCACGGTGCCCATCGCGCGCCGCGTCGGCGGGCTTGCCGATACCCTCTTCGACGCCAACGATTCGGATCGCCCCTTCGGCGAGCGCAACGCCTATCTCTTCGACGATCCCACCCCCGGCGCGCTCGATCAGGCCCTGGCGCGTGCGCTGCAACTCTGGCGCGAGTATCCGCATTATTTTTACCAGCTGCGTCTCAATGGAATGCGCGCGGATCACTCCTGGCGCCTGCCCGCCGAGGACTATCTCGATCTTTACGCCTTTCTGCTGGGACATTGAGGATTTGGGCGGAACGCAGAGCATTATCTCGGCAAAAATCGCGCCTTTTCAGCCTCGGTTGCCTCATTCGTCCTCGAAGTGCGCCAGATCATTAAAGGGTGAGGATTCCGCTGTCAAAGTACGTTGACATCGAAGATCGTCAAGTTAATATGACACCCCAAGAAAGACGGATGCATGGCTCGCACGACCTGACACCCAAGGGTCGCCTATCCTTCGCGGCCATCCAGAGCCAACCCTCAACTCAAAGCACTCCGAGCGAGGAGAGACAGCGATGCAGGTCTTCGACTACAAGCCCCAGGAACAGGATTATCGCATCTGGCTGGTCGTCAACCCGTCGGTCTGGCTGATGCCTATTCTGATCGCCGTGATGGTGGTCGCGCTGGCGGTTCACTACTACGCCTTCTCCCTGCCGGGCCAAGGGTGGTTGGGGCCCGAGGAGAGTGTCGCGCCGGCACTGGAGACGGTCGCCGCGCCTGTCGAGACCGCCCCAGCCGCTGAGCCGGCGCCTGTTGTCGAGGCCGCTCCCGTCGAGGCCGCTCCCGTCGAGGCCGCTCCCGTCGAGGAAAGCCCGGCGGTAAGCGAGCCTGAGGCTGCCGAGAGCGCCCCCGCCGAGGTTGCGCCAGCGGTTGAGCCATCCGCTGTGGAGATGCCCGCCGAGCCGCCGGTCGAAGTGGTTCCGCCGCCCACTGCTCCCGATGCCGTGCCCCAGGATGGTACGCCGGTCGAGCCCTTGGTGATGCCGGAAACAGCCTAAAGGTTGCGAATCCGTCGTGGTGCTCGACTGGCGTTCATCACGACAACAGTCACCGCGTGACTGAGCGCGGTATCTTGTCAAAGCCCCTGTTGGAGGATAAGCCAATGAGTCTTTCCGGACTGACCGAGCAGCAGGCGAAGGAATTCCACGAGCAGTTCAAGACGACCTACACTGCGTTCGTGGGTCTGGCCGCTGTGGCCCATCTCTTTGTCATGGCCGCCAAGCCCTGGTTCTAAGGCTGTCGACCTCGCCTAGAGCTTCATTCCCTGTCCAAATACACTGAGGATATATCCATGGCCGATATCGCCAAGCCGAAAAACCCCGAAGACGATTGGAAGATCTGGATGGTGGTGAATCCCTCCACTTGGCTCATGCCCATCCTCTTCGCCGTGCTGGTCGTTGCGCTGGCCGTGCATGCTGTGGTGTTCGATCTCGGTCTGGGCTGGTAAGCCGCCCCCGAGGCTTGAATGCGAAAGCCACGCCCCGAAAGGGGCGTGGCTTTTTTGTTTTGGAGCGCGCTGTAGTGGCTGCCAGGGAGTCGGCGTCAGGGAGCAACTCAGGCTGGGCTGGGGGAGTTTAGTCCGAGCAGTGTTTCAAGCTGGCCGAGCATGAGGCGGGCGGCGTGCTCGCCAATGTCGCTGAGCCGATAGTTCGCATAGCCGTAATCGGCGCCACGCGCCGAGAGGAGCCAGGCCTCGGGCGCGCGCCCGCTGATGGCCTCGCACCAGGCCAGGAGTTCGCGCGGGTCGAGAAAGTGCGCCATGGTCGAGAGGCGCGCGGCATCGGGCCGGAGCGGCTCGCAGCGCACCTCGCCCGGCTCGCCCTCAATGCTGGCATCGAGAAAGATCACCCGCTCAACCCGCTCCAGATCGGCCACCAGCTCGGCGGTCAGGATATGGCGCGCGCGCACCTCGACCCCGGGCGGCAAGGGCAGGGCGGCGAGCCGGTCGGCCACCAGCGGGCCGAGCGCGTCATCGCCCCGGATGGGGCTGCCGTAGCCAATCACCAGCGTCTTCATCGCGCGCCTCTCTCAGTCGCGTCTCAGAGTATCGAGCAGTGTGCCCTCGGCATCGCGCAGCTCGATATGCAGCGGCATCTGGCCAACGGCGTGCGAGGCGCAGGACAGGCAGGGGTCGAAGCAGCGGATCACCGCCTCGACCCGGTTGAGCATCCCTTCGCGCAGCGCCGCGCCATCCACATAGGTGCGGGCAACCTGGCGGATGCTCTGGTTCATGGCCAGATTGTTATGCCCCGTGGCGATGATGAGATTCACCCAGGTAATGAGCCCATCCTCGTCGATGCGATAGTGGTGCATCAGGAGGCCGCGCGGGGCCTCGGCCACGCCGATGCCCTCGTCGCGGTTGCTGCGCGCGCGGGCGCGTACGCGCGTGTCGAGAATCTCGGGGTCGCGCAGCAGACGCTCCATCATCTCGATGCCGTAGATGATCTCGACCAGACGCGCATAGTGGTAATGGAAGCTGCTGACGATGGGGCCAGACTCCTGGAGCATGTGGAACTCGGCGAGCGCTACGTCGGCATAGGGCGTGCCGCAACTGTCGGCATTGTTGAGCCGCGCCAGCGGTCCCACCCGATAAACCCCCTGCGGATAACCGTGCGGTTTGTAGTAGGGAAACTTCATGTAGCTGAAGTCCTCCACCGCCTCGCCGATGAGATGCCCGTACTCGGTCGGGTCCACGCCGTCCTCAAGGATGCGTCCCTCGGCATCCTTCACCCGCAGTACTCCGTCGTAATGCTCCAGGCGCCCGCGCGGGCCGACCAAACTGAGAAAAAGGGTGGGTTCGGTGCCGAAGTGGGCGATTTCATCCTGAAATTTGGGCACCAGGGTTTTGTAGAAGGCATAGGTGCGTTTGGCAATCTCCAGCGCCTCGGGCAGCAGCGCGAGCAGGGCGTCGCGCTTCTCGGCGCTCAGCGGTTCATTGACGCCGCCCGGCACCACCCAGGTGGGATGGATCTTCTTGCCGCCCAGGGTTTCGATGATAGTCTGGCCAATCTGGCGCAGCCGGATGCCGTCGCGCGCGAGCGCGGGCTCGGCGCGCATCACGCCGAAGATGTTGCGGCTGGCCGGATCGGCGTCCCAGCCGAGCAGCAGATCGGGCGAGGAGAGATGAAAGAAGGAGAGCGCGTGCGACTGCACCAGTTGCGCCAGATTCATGATGCGCCGCAGCTTCTCGGCGGTTGGCGGGATATCGACCGCCAGCAGATGATCGCAGGCCTTGTTCGAGGCCAGCAGATGGCTCACCGGACAGATGCCGCAGGTGCGCGCGGTCAGGGCCGGCATCTCGCGATAGGGCCGCCCCTCGCAAAATTTCTCGAAGCCCCGGAACTGGGTGAGATGAAAGCGCGCATCCTCCACCGCCCCGTCCTCGCCGAGCTGGATGCTGATACGGGCATGGCCCTCAATGCGGGTGACTGGCTCGATGGTGATGGTGCGGCTCATGATGGGGTTCCTGTTTTGCTCTTGGGCCAAGTCATGGAGGCTAGAGGTCGAGCGGACTCTTGGCCTCCTTCAGCGTGACGTTCGCTATCCTGTGAGTGTAGATCATCGTGGTTCGCCCGACCCGATCAAGATTCGCACCCCGCGAGAGCATTGCCGAGCGCTAGGGCGAGCGCCTGGTGACGCCGCTCTGGCTGCGTCACCTGCGCAATGAAGCGCTGCTTCCCGAGGCAATGAGTGTCATGCGATGTCCATGAAGGAGGTTCTGATGACTGTTCATTCCGGTTCTTGCCTGTGTGGCACCGTGAGCTTTGAGATCAAAGGTGACTTTGAAAGCTTTTACCTTTGTCATTGTCAGCATTGCCAAAAAGATACAGGTTCTTCTCATGCGGCAAATCTATTCTCGCGGTCAGCTAAATTGGTCTGGAAGTCGGGTTCAAATGCTGTGACTTCCTTTACGCTCCCTGGCACTCGTCACACTAAAAGCTTTTGTAAATGCTGTGGTTCAGCCTTGCCAAGCACACAAATCGCAGGTTTGCTCGTTGTGCCCGCAGGGTGTTTGGACACTGAAATCTCTATATTGCCAACTGCGCACATCTTTTCGTCCAGAAAAGCTGCTTGGGATGGGGAGTTGGGGAGCATTCCACAATTCGATGGTCTGCCGGAGTGAGCGACCAAAGCTGGTTTCGCTCTCGCTCAACCGGCTCGGCTGA
>JAFGTZ010000405.1 GCA_016938795.1 Chromatiaceae bacterium
ACTCCGGTGCTCGATGCCGGTCTCCCCATCGGCGCTGTGGCCTTGCAACTCGATCTTGAGGAACTGATGCGCGTCACCTCCGACGGCACCGGGCTTGGCGAGAGCGGCGAAACCGTCCTGGCCCAGCGCGATGGCAACAGCGCCCTCTATGTCGGACCGCTGCGTCATGTGGCGAACGCCTCCTTTCGCTATCGCGTCGCGCTGCCCGAGGTGGCTGAACCCATGCGTGCGGCGCTCGCGGGCGACCACGGCCAGGGGCTGACAGGCGATTACGCCGGCGTTCCCATCATCGCCGTCTGGCGTCATCTGCCCGCCCTGCGCTGGGGCATGGTGGTAAAGATGGACACCGCCGAGGCCTTCGCCCCGGTGCATAGCCTGCGCGAGCGCACCTTGGGCGGGCTGGCCCTGCTGCTCCTGACCGCCACACTCATCGCCTTGGTCTACGATCGCGGCGTGCTGGCCTCCATCCGCCAGTTGCTCGACGCCACCCGACGCATCGCCGCCGGTGATCTTGAGCATCAGGCCGAGCTGCGCGGCTGCACCGAATTTCGTGAGCTTGCGCAGAGCTTCAACCGCATGGCCGCACGCATTCGCCACGAGCAGGAGCGACTTGAGGAGCGCGTCGCGCAACGCACCGAGGAGCTGCAACGCAGTCAGGCCGCCTACGAGGATCTCACCCGCCGCCTTCCCGTGGGGGTCTACAGTCTGCGTGGCTCCGCCACCGAGATTGGCGACTTCACCTATGTCAGCGATCGCTTTTGCGAGCTGATGCGGGTTCCCCGGGAGATCCTGCTGGCCGACTCCAGCAGCGCCTTCGCCCAGGTGCATCCGGATGCGATGGCCGGCTTTCTCGCGCTCAACTGCCAACGCATGAGCGACCTACAACCCTTTGTTTGGGAAGGCCCCTTTCTCATCCAGGGCAGGCAGCGCTGGTTTCGCATCGAGTCGCTGCCCAGCGCGCAGACCAACGGCAGCGTGCTCTGGAACGGGGTGCTCAGCGACATCAGCGCGCGCAAGGCGATCGAGGAGGCGCTGATCGAGGCCAAACAGCAGGCCGAGGCCGCGAGCCGCGCCAAAAGCGATTTTCTGGCCACTATGAGCCACGAGATTCGCACCCCTTTGAATGCCATTCTCGGCTTCAGCCAACTGGCCATGGAGGACGGCATTACCCCCCGCCAGCGCGAGCTGTTGGAGAAGAGCCACGAGGCGGCGCACAGTCTACTGGGCATTTTCAACGACATCCTGGATTATGCGAAGATCGAGACCGGACGCATCGCGCTCGAACGCCGCCCCTTTACACTGAGGGGTCTGCTCGATGACCTCGCCACCAGCTTCAGCGGGCGGCTCGCGGACAAGGGGCTCGACCTGCAGATTGACATCGACCCCGATCTCCCCGACGAACTCATCGGCGATCCGCTGCAGCTCTCCCAGGTGCTTAAGCATCTGCTGGGCAACGCCATTAAATTCACCGAACGCGGCCACATCCAGATCAAGGCCTTCCGACAGGCTGCGGACGATGCCCAGATCCTGCTCGGCTTCAGCGTCTGCGATACCGGCATCGGCTTTCGCGACGATCAGGTCGAGCTGCTCTTCCAGCCTTTCAGCCAGGCCGACAGCTCCATTACCCGTCGCTATGGCGGCACCGGACTGGGCCTGACCATCAGCCGTCAGCTGGTAGCGCTCATGGGGGGCGAGCTGAGCGCCCAGGGTGAGGCCGGCGTGGGCGCCACCTTCCGCTTCAGCGTGCGGGTCGAGATGCTTGACGCTCAGGCCCTGGACTCCACCAGAGAGCGACCGGATGGCCTGGGCCTCGGGTTCGATGGACCCTCTCACGCACCGCTCGCCTCAATCGACCCTGACGAGGCTCGCGAACTTCTGGCGGCGCTGCAACCCATTCTGCGCGATGCCGGGCTGGTTCCCGATCCGCTTCTTGCGCGCCTGCGCGCCCTGGCCGCACGCGAA
>JAFGTZ010000406.1 GCA_016938795.1 Chromatiaceae bacterium
GAATCAGCAGGGAATCAGCGGGGCGCGTCGGTGAGATAGATCTCGACCCGACGGTTGCGGGCGCGCCCCGCCGCGCTGGCGTTATCGGCAATGGGTTCGGCCTCGCCAAGCCCCTCGGCCTGGATGCGTTCGGCGGCCACCCCACGGGCAATCAGCCCCTCGCGCACCGCCTCGGCACGCGCCTCGGAGAGGCGACGGTTGGTCTCGGCCTCGCCGAGGCTGTCGGTATGGCCGAGCAGGCGCACCCGTAATTCGGGGCGTGCTCCTAGCAGTTCGGCCAACCGATCAAGGCTCGCAATGGGCCCCTCGGGCAGGCTGGCTCCGCCAATGGGAAAGCGCAGCTCGCTTTCGGCAATGGTCAGTTGCAGACCCTCGGCGGTAAAACGCGCGCCGAGCGGCGCGAACTCGCGCGCCAGATCGGTGAGGGCGGGCGCATCACCTGCCGGCGCCGGTGTGGCGCGGCGCGCGGCGGCCTGCTCGGCGCGGAAGGCATCGAGCATCTGCGTCATCTCGGCGAGCAGCGACTCGCGCTCGGCGGCCAGGGTCTCGGCCTGCGCGAGAATGAGCTGGCTTTGCGAGGCATCAAGCGCGCTCGAACCCTGCTCAAGCGAGGCGAGACGCGCGCCCATCTCTTGCAGGGCGGCCTCGATTGCAGCGATGCGCTCGTCGCGTGCGGAATCGGCGACAGGCTGGGCGCTCGCATCCGAATCGGGGTCTGTCGGCGCCGCCATGGCAAGACTCGACGCGAGCCTCTCGCTCAGGCTGCCGAGCCCCTGCCCCAGACGCTCGACCTGGGTTGCCAGATCGCCCTGCGACTCGGCGAACCGATCCTGGGCGCTTAGCAGTTCGCCCGCCTGGCTCTCAAGCCGATCAATGCGCCCGCTGGTTGCAGAGAGCTGTTGTTCGAGGCGCGCCAACTCCTCGTTCAAGGCATCGCCCTGGCCCAGCGCCTGTGTTTCGTGCGGCTCGGCGCGGGTTGCATGAGCGGCTGGCGGCGCGCTGTCGCGCACCAGATAGACCAGCCCCAGACCAGCGGCAAACATCAGGGAGAGAAAGGGAATAACGTACCAGCGTGAAGCCGGTTCGGGGGTCGTCGCGTCGGACATGATGATTCCTTGTGCTCGAAATAGTGGATCAGTGACCGGGCAGACAAATGTTGTGCTTGAGCACCGCGCGCGAGGTGACAAACAACAAAAGCGCGATGATGCCGGTGAGCAGCATGAGCATGCCGACGCCCAAATAGCGGTAGAACTCCAGCCCGCTGAGTTCAAACATCAACATGCTGGCGATGCTGAAGGCCGCAAGCGGAAAGGAATAGGCCCACCAGGAGAGAAAGAAGTTCAGCTTGAGAAAGCGCCCCACCTGGGTGAAGAGCAGCAAGGTCAGGAACATGCCCGCGAAGTAGAGCACATAGCCGAAGCTGTCGAGTTCGCCCACCAGACGCATGTAGGCAATGAAGCCCACCGCCGGAGGGGCAATCAGGATGAAGAGCGTCGGCATGAGACGCGCCTCGATGGGGTTGTGGAACATCACGCGGTTGAAGACGATGGTGATGAGCACCAGCCAGAACAGCATGCCCACGCTAAAGAAGAACCAGGACACCGACACGAAACCAAGCGGCACACCCGCCACTGGCACCAGCACATTGCCCACCGCCGGAATAAACCAGGCGGGGTTCATGTGGTGCACCTGGAAGTGCTCGTGATGAATCCAGGCGCTCACGATATAAAGCGTGAACACCAGATGCAGCCCCGTGCCCAGGGTCCAAAGCACCTGACTCACGCCGGGCTGCATGTGCAGATAGGCGATGGAGAGCAACAGCAGGCTGATCGAGATGGTCGGGAAAAAATTCAGCTTCACGGGATGGCGCAGCTCGGCGAGCACCGCCTGACGGTGGCGTGCCAGCTTGACGAGATAGAGGCTCGCCAGGGTGAGGAAGATCAGGCTGGTGAGCCCAACCAGCCAGGGACTGATGCCAAGATTCAGACCGAGAATGGATTGCGCCTTCTCCCAGCCGATGGTCAGACCGGCCATGCCCATCACCATGGCAAAAAAGGAGATGGGAAAATAGGGCAGGCGTGCGGTAGGCTCGGCGTGCGCGTTCGGGGTACTCATAGGGTTTTCGCCTCGGTTTACAGCGTTGCCACGGTCGGCGCAAAGAGCAAGGCGCCAAGCACCACAGCCGTGGAGAGGACCGGAACGAAGGGCCAGATGGAAAACGACCCGGGCCCCCGAGCGAACAGGGAAGAACGGCGATTCATGGCAAGACTCCGAAAGGTTGTATCAGGACTGGTCGAACAGCGCGACACACGCGCCAGAGACCGAACGGATTTAAGGTCGAAGTCTAGTGAAAACCAGCCCCGGGGCGCATTGACAAACATCAGAGTGCTGAAGTCGGGTTTGCTGGATCTGGCCCGAGCCACACCAGAATTCTCTGTCGTTATGGTTTACCATGCAGGCCTCTCACATCCTTGCTAGCCGCCGCACAGTCCGCCGCCATGCTCAGAGCCCTGGCCCAACGCCGCCCCTTACATCTCCCTCTCGCCCTCGCCTGCGCCTTGCTCGTGCTCGCTGTCGTCTCGGGCTGCTCCTCGCCCCGCGATGCCATCCTGGAGCTCAAGGGGCGCACCATGGGCACGAGCTACAGCATCAAGCTTGCGGAGCCACCGAGCGAACTCGACAGCGTCGCCCTGCAAGGGCGTATCGATGCGCGTCTGGAGCAAATCAACGCGCGCATGTCCACCTATCGCCCCGACTCCGAGCTGTCGCGCTTCAACGCCAGCCGCTCGCTCGACTGGTTCCCGGTCTCGCGCGAACTGGCGCAGTTGGTGGCGCAGGCCAAGGCCGTGCATGATCTCAGTGGCGGCGCCTTCGATGTCACGGTCGGACCCGCCGTCGATCTCTGGGGCTTTGGACCCAAGCCCGCCCCCACTGAACCGCCCGACGCAACCACCATCGCCGCCGTGCGCGAACGCATCGGCAGCGACAAGCTGGAGGCGCGGCTCGATCCCCCAGCGCTGCGCAAAACGCGCGCCGATCTCGCAGTCGATCTCTCCGCCATTGCCAAGGGCTATGGTGTCGATGCCGTCGCCCGGCTGCTCGACGAGGCGGGCATCGCGCATTATCTGGTTGAAATCGGCGGCGAGCTGCGCGCGCGCGGGCACAAGCCTGATGCCAACCCCTGGCGCATCGCCATTGAACGCCCCAACCCGCTCGCGCGCGAGGTCTATCGAGTGGTGGAGCTGCGCGATGCCGCCATGGCTACCTCGGGCGATTACCGCAACTTCATTCAATGGGGTGATCGTCACTACAGCCACGCCATCGACCCCCAGACCGCGCAGCCAGTGACCCATAGCCTCGCCTCGGTGAGCGTCATCGCCGCCGACTGCGCCACCGCCGACGCCCTCGCCACGGCCTTATTGGTGCTGGGCCCCGAGCGTGGTCTCGCGCTCGCTGAGCGCGAGGGGCTGGCCGCCTTCTTCGTCACGCGCCACGGCGAGACCCACGTGGATGCCGAAAGCCCGGCCTTTACGGCGCTCAGCCGCACGCCCGACTGATTTCCAGCCGCGTTTCCCAGTTCGGTCGCCCTCCAGACAGCCGCCCGCATTGCCAACGACGGAACACCGCCATGCTCAACGAACGCCCCCGCATCATGGGGATTCTCAACGTCACCCCCGACAGCTTCTCCGACGGCGGCCTGCATGCCGAAACCGACGCCGCCATCGCCCACGGGCTGCGCCTGTGGCACGAGGGAGCCGACATCCTTGACATTGGCGGCGAATCAACCCGACCCGGTTCGCTTGCCGTACCGCCCGAGGAGCAGCTGCGCCGCGTCTTGCCGGTGATTTGTGGGCTACGCGAGCGCTTGCCCAAGAATATCCTGCTCAGCATCGACACCACCTCGGCGACTGTCGCCCGGGCTGCGCTCGATGCCGGCGCCGACTGGATCAACGATACCTCGGCGGGGCTCGACGCCCCCGAGATGCTGGCCCTGGCCGCCGAGTACTCGAGCCCCATTGTGCTCATGCACCGTCAGGGCAGGCCACGCACCATGCAGCACAATCCGCACTATATCGATGTGGTGAGCGAGGTACGCGATCACCTTGGCGAACGCGCCGAGGCCGCGCGCACGGCTGGACTGACAGCCGAACAGATTTGGCTCGATCCTGGCATCGGTTTCGGCAAATCGAAGGAGCACAACCTCAGCCTGCTGGCCGCGCTGGACAGACTGGTGAATCTTGGCTACCCCGTCTTGCTGGGCGCCAGTCGCAAGCGCTTTCTCGGCATGATCTGCGGCCTCGATACCCCGAGCGAACTCGCCCCCGCCACCTGCGCCACCACCACCCTTGGGGTCATGGCCGGGGCGCGGGTGTTTCGGGTTCACGATGTGGCTGCCAACCGTCAAGCCCTGGAGGTTGCCTGGGCGATCCAGCAAACGGGCCATGAGGCTTGTGCCTGATTACAAATCCTCGCTTCGCTCGCTCGGGCGCAGGGCTTCCAAACGCACCTCGGCAAGCGCCGACTCCTCGATATCAAGCGGCTCGCCAGCAAGTTCCTCCACGGCATGCACCAGCGCCATGGCATCGAGTCCGTACTCGCGCATCAGATAGGCGCGGCTCGCCCCGTGGGCATAAGTATCGCGCAATCCAATGCGAATCAGGCGCTTGCCCAGCCCGAGTTCGGCCATGCTCTCGGCCACCGCCGAACCGAGCCCGCCGATGATGCTGTGATTTTCGAGCGTGATGACGCCAAGACGCGCGCTCCCGAGCGCCTGCATCAGACGCGGATCGTCGAAGGGCTTGAGCGTGGACACATGCAGATGGGTTATACCCAGTCCTCGCGCGCGCAGCGCCTGGGTAGCACGCAGCGCCTCCTCGGTGCAGATGCCGCTTGAAATCACCGTGACATCCCCACCCTCGCCGAGCACCCGGGCGCGCCCGAGCGCCATGGGCTCGGCGGCATCGAACAAGCGCGGCACCTCGCCGCGCAACTGGCGGATATAAACCGGGCCATCCACCGCCTGAGCCACATCGAGCACCGATTCCACCTCGGTGGCGTCGCCGCACTCCAGCACCGTCATATTCGGCATGAGCCGCATCAGACCCACATCGTCGATGGCCTGATGGGTCACCCCTCCCGGCGTGGTAATACCGGGCAGAAAGCCCGCCAGGCGCACCGGCAGGTTAGGATAGGCGATCGACATGGCCACCTGATCGAAGACCCGCCGGGTGAGAAAAACCGCGAAGGTGTGCAGCCAGGGCGAGAACCCCTCGCGCGCCAGGCCGGCGGCAAAGCCAATCATGTTCTGCTCGGCCATGCCGAGCGAGAAAAAGCGCTCGGGATAGGCCTCACGAAAGCCGTCGGCCTCGCACGAGGCGGTCAGATCGGCCGAGAGCACCAACACCTCGGGGCGCTCGCGCGCCCAGCGCACCAGGGTCTCGCGATGCGGACGTTGCACCCGTTCCATTACTCGGTCTCCTCGCGAAGCGTTTGCAGCAGTGTCTGATAGGCCGCGAATTCCTCTGGCCCCTTGAATCGCACATAGTGCAGCTTGGGCGCGCGCTCGCGCAGCCGCTCCAGGCCCCGACAGGGATCGGTGCGGGCAATGACCACCAGCGGGTGATCCGGTTCGGCGCGACCTTGGGCCGGCGCGGCGAGCGCCTCCGGATCGTGCCCATCAACCTCATGCACCTCGGCCCCGAAGGCGCGCAGCCGCTCGGCAAGCGGATCGACGCCCATCACCGCCTCCATGGGGCCATCACACTGCTGGGCATTGGCGTCGATATAGATGCCGAGATTGCCGATGCCGTGATAGCTGAGCGCCGCCAAGGCCTCCCAGGTCTGGCCCTCCTGAAACTCGCCATCGGACATGAATACCCAGACCCGCCCCGGCTCGCCGCGCAGCCGCCGCGCGAGCGCGATGCCACCGGCCTGGCTGAGTGCTTGGGCGAGCGAGCCGGCGGTGACCTCATGTCCCGGCGAGTGCTCGGCGCCGATCAGCTCCACCGTGCTGCCATCCTGATTGAACTCATCGAGCGCGTTCGGCCCCAGCCGCCCCAGCTCGATGAGCAGCGAATAAAGCACCAGGGCGTAATGCACGGGCGAGAAGATAAAGCGGTCGAACTCGGGCGCGCGCGGGCCGTTGTAATCGGCGCCGGTGAAGGCATGCGGATTGCTTGGCCCCGGCACCCCAGCAAAGCGGCGCGGCACCAAGGGCGCACTGCTTGGACCCAGACGCATAACGCGCAGATAGAGGGTGGCCAGCAGTTCGGCCGAGGAACAGGCCTGACTGAGATAGCCGCCGTTGTTATTCAAGGTATGTTCGAGCACCCGACGGCGCACCGCATTGGCAACGCGGCGGATGCGCTCGGGCGAGGATGAGGAGTCGCTGGACATGGATCAAGGGTTCCGCGCGTGAAAGTGGCGGCAGAGTAGCGCCCTGGCCCTTAGGCATCAAGAAGGAGGGCATGCAAGGCTCGGTGCGGCGGTTGAGCCTTCCCTTACCCCGCAAGGGAGAGAGAAAAAAGCCCCTCTCCCCGCTGGGGAGGGGGCGCCCTTTAAATAAGGCGATCGAAGTCCATGCCTCACGGCATGTGATCGAAACCCAGCGGGCGACCGCTGCGCGGGCTGGCATCATCGCCGGGGCGCAGCGCCAGGGGCAGGAGTAC
>JAFGTZ010000407.1 GCA_016938795.1 Chromatiaceae bacterium
CAGGCGCCTGACTCTCCGCTTCATCACCCTCATCCCCTGAGGAAGCCGCGCAGTCTACTCGAATATTTTAAACCGTCAAGCGTTTATCCTCTAGCTAGCTTTCATCGCTAGGTTTTGCGCATCGGGGATTTGGGCTGTCTGTCTCGCTGAGCCTTGCCCTCATGGGTTGTTAGTCGTCTGGAGACGTCTTGCTTTAAGCTTGGATCTTCCATGAGTTGGACAGGTGTTTCCAAAAATGTCGCAAACCGAACCGCCGCGCCATGCACGAACCGGCAAGGCCATTGATACCAATAAACTGGATCGCATCGTGGCAAATGCGCGTCAATCGAGAGAGGAGCGCGAGGCCGGTTATCGCGAGCAGGCGCTTAAGCTCTATCCTTGGGTATGCGGACGCTGCGCGCGTGAGTTCACGCGTGAGAATCTGCGCGAACTCACAGTGCATCATAAGGATATGAACCACGACAATAATCCGCCCGATGGCAGCAACTGGGAGCTGCTCTGTCTCTACTGCCACGACAACGAGCATCAAAAATACGAGGAGCATCTCGCCGCCCAAGGTGCTGGGCGCGCGCACTCACAGCGGGCCGCAAAGCCCTCGACACACAATCCCTTTGGGCAACTCGCCGACTTGCTGAACAAGGGCGATTAGCGCCCTCTGTCAGCCAGGTCGTCGTCCCCCGAACACAGCCGCTGACGCAACTGCCGCCAGCTTGGTTAATGGAGTCCTCCTCCCGCATGTCTCTCCACACCTTTTTTGCCTCTGCCCCCAAACACATGGGCAGTCTGCTTGCCGAGGAGCTGATCGGCCTTGGTTTGGCAGACGCCACCGAGACCCGTGGCGGGGCGCGCTTCACGGGCGATCTGGAGGCGGGATACCGCGCCTGTCTCTGGTCGCGGGTCGCCAACCGCATTCTTCTGCCCCTGGCCGAGGCCCCCGCGCAGAATGCCGATGAACTTTATGCCGCCGTGCGCGATCTGCCCTGGGAGGATCACTTCAGCCCGGATCAATGCTTCGCGGTGCAGTTCGACGGCACCCTGCCCGAGACCTCGCACCGCCACTTCATCACACTGCGCGTCAAGGACGGCATCGTCGATCGCTTCATGGCGCGATCCGGACGCCGCCCCAGCGTCGAAACCGAGAAGCCCGATCTGCTCATCCATGTCCATGCCCATCAGGGACTGGCCACCCTCAGCCTCGATCTCGCCGGCGGCTCCATGCATAGACGTGGCTATCGCTCAGAGGGCTCGGCGGCACCGCTGAAGGAAAATTTGGCCGCCGCCCTGCTGCTGCGCGCCGACTGGCCGCGCATCGCCGCCGAGGGCGGCGCCCTGCTCGACCCCATGTGCGGCTCGGGAACCCTGATCATCGAAGGGGCCCTGATAGCCGCCGACATCGCCCCCGGTCTGCTGCGCCCCCGCAGTGGCCACGACGGCTGGGCGGGGCGGGATACCGCCGCGTGGCAACGTCTGCGCACCGAGGCCGAGGAGCGGCGCGCGCGCGGACTTGAGCGACTGGGATCACTGCGCGGCTACGACCGCAACCCGCACGCCATTCGGGTCGCGCTGGCCGATCTGGGGCACGCCGGGCTGGCCGGACGCGCCCATTTCGAGCGCCGCGAGCTGGCCGACTGTCATCCTGGTCGGGCCGAGGATCGCGGTCTCGTCATCGTCAATCCGCCCTATGGTGAGCGGCTCGGCGCCGCTGAGGATCTCGCCGCGCTCTATGCACGGCTTGGGTCGGTGTTGCGCGAGCGCTTCATGGGCTGGAACGCCGCCGTCTTCACCGGCGCACCGGAGCTTTGCCATAACATGGGGCTGCGCGCGCATCGCACCCATAGCCTTTTCAATGGCCCTATCGATTGTCGGTTGCTGCATTTTCGCATCGAGCCCGAGGCACTCAGAACCCATCACCCGCGCCCCCTGCCGCCCGAGGCGCGCGGCGAGGGCGCGACCATGCTGGCTAATCGACTAGCGAAGAATCTGCGCAGCCTCGCCAAGTGGCGCCAGCGCAGCGGCATTGACTGCTATCGGCTCTATGATGCCGATCTCCCTGAATACGCCTTCGCCATCGACCTCTATGAGGGCGAGCGCCGTTGGGTGCATGTGCAGGAATACGCGGCGCCTGCCTCGGTCGATGCAGAGCGCGCGCGCCAGCGTCTGCGCGAGGCCCTGGGGGTGATCCCCGAGGTGCTGGAGATTCCCCCGACCCAGCTCTTCTACAAGGTCCGTCGCCAGCAAAAGGGGCAGAGTCAATACGAGCGCCTGGCCGAAACCCAGCGCTTTCATGAAGTGAAGGAAGGCGGCTATCGTTTTCTGGTGAACTTCGAGGACTATCTCGACACCGGGCTCTTTCTCGATCACCGCGACACGCGCCGCCGGCTTGGCGAACTGGCGCAGGGCCAGCGTTTTCTCAATCTGTTTGCCTACACCGGCGCCGCGACCGTCCATGCCGCAGGCGGCGGGGCGCGCACCACCACGGTTGACATGTCGCGCACCTATCTCGACTGGGCCAGGCGCAACCTTGACCTCAACGGTCTCGACGGCCCGGCGCACGACTTCATTCAGGCCGATTGTCTTGCCTGGATCGAACAGATGGATGGGCAGCGGCGTTTCGATCTCATCTTTCTCGACCCGCCAAGCTTCTCGACCTCAAAGCGCATGCAGGGCACTCTCGACATCCAGCGCGATCATGTACGCCTCATCCGCAGCGTCATGCGCCTGCTCGAACCCGGCGGACTGCTCGTCTTCTCGAACAATCTGCGTCGCTTCCAACTCGATCGCGAGGCGCTCGCCGATTTCAGTCTCAGCGACATCAGCCGCGCCACCCTCCCGCGCGACTTCGCCCGCAATCCCCGCATCCATCAGTGCTGGGAGATTCGGCACAAGACGCCCGATGCACCTGATGCCGCCTCCAATCCCTGGCGCCGCTAAGTACTGGCGCCGCTAAGTAAAAGCCAAGAGATGGAGCGCCTTTGACGCAACGCCATGAATTACTTCATGGCGACCAGAAATCCCTTGTGACTTGTCGCGCTGGCACACATGATGACAGTACCAACCTTTGTTTTCTCGCGACCGGGGACACCTGGAATGTCTGCTTTTCCCGCCAATGTAGTGCGGCTTCTATGCATCTTGCTTGGCATCGCCGTGCTACATGCTGAGCATGCGCTGGCCAAGGAGCCGCCGGGCGTGATCGTAGCCGAGGCGCGACTGGAATCCATCGCCGAGCGGGTCGAGGCGCTTGGCACCTTGCGCGCGCGCGAGTCTCTGGTCATCACCTCGACCGTCACCGAGACGGTCTCGGCGCTGCATTTCGAGGATGGGCAGCGCATCGAGACAGGCGCCCTGCTGGTGGAGATGACCAGCAACGAGGAGCATGCCCTGCTCGAAGAGGCGCGGGCGCGCCTGGATGAGGCCGAGCGCCAGCATCGGCGGGTGCGCTCACTGGTCGCGCAGGGCTCAGCCTCGCGCTCGCTGCTCGATGAGCGCCAGCGCGACCTGGAGGCTGCGCGCGCGATGCTCGGGGCGCTGGAGTCGCGTCTGGCTGATCGCATCATCAAGGCGCCTTTTTCCGGGGTGCTCGGGTTGCGCGCCATCAGCCAGGGGGCGCTGGTTGAACCCGGCGACATCATCACCACGCTCGACGACGACAGCCTGATGAAGCTCGATTTTCCGGTGCCGAGCCGCTATCTCGCCGCGCTCGCGCCCGGGCTTCAGATCGAGGCGCGCAGCCGCGCCTGGTCCGAGCGAATCTTTCGTGGCGAGGTGAGCGCCATCGATAGCCGCATCGATCCGGTCACACGCGCCATTCAGGTGCGCGCCCTGTTGCCGAATCCCGAGCATCTGCTGCGCCCAGGTCTCTTGATGCGGGTCGAGTTGCTGGCCGCGCCGCGCGAGGCTGTGGTGGTGCCCGAGGCCGCCCTGGTGCAGGAGGCTCAATCGCACTGGGTGCTGGCGCTGGCCGATGCGAGCGAGACACCGCGCGCAGAACGCCGCGCGGTCGAGATTGGCCAGCGCGGTGCAGGCTGGGTGGAGATTCGCGCGGGTCTCAATCTGGGCGAGCGGGTCATTGTAGATGGACAAGAGCGTACCCGCCCGGGCGAGGCGGTGCGCGTGCTGGCCGTGGATGACGGACGCCGCCCCCTGCGCGATCTGCTCGGGGAGCCTCGACCATGATGCTCTCCGACCTTTCCATTACTCGCCCGGTTTTTGCCACGGTGCTCTCGCTGCTACTGGTGGCCTTCGGTTTGGTGGCCTTCGACCGACTGCCGCTGCGCGAATATCCCGACATCGACCCCCCGGTGGTGTCCATCGACACAGTCTATCCAGGCGCCGCTGCAAACGTGGTCGAAACCCGCATCACGCGCCTGATCGAGGATCGTATCGCGGGCATCGAGGGCATTCGCACCCTGGAGTCGAACAGCGAGGACGGGCGCTCGCGCATCAGCGTGGAATTCGACATCGGGCGCGATATCGACGGCGCGGCCAATGACATTCGTGACCGGGTCTCAGGCGTGCTCGATCAACTGCCGGTCGAGGCCGAGCCGCCCGATATCCAGAAGGTCGATAGCAGCGACGATGTCATCCTTTGGATGAATCTGGCGAGCGATCGCCTTAGCCTGCCCGAGCTGAGCGACTACGCGCGGCGCTATCTCATTGATCGCTTCTCGGTGCTCGACGGAGTGGCGCGGGTGCGGCTTGGCGGCAGCCAGGTGTATGCCATGCGCATCTGGCTTGATCGTCAGGCGCTGGCCGCACGCCACCTCACGGTGGCCGATGTCGAGGAGGCGCTGCGCGCCGAAAATCTGGAGCTCCCTGCCGGCTCGATCGAATCGCTCGACCGTCAGTTCAGCGTGCGTGTGCAACGCACCTTCGCCACCGCCGAGGATTTTGCCCGGCTGGTGCTCGCGCGCGGCGAGGATGGCTATCTGGTGCGGCTTGGCGATGTGGCCCGGGTCGAGCGTGGCACCGAGGAGGACCGCACCCTCTTTCGCGGCAATGGAGAGGCCATGGTGGGCCTGGGGATCATCAAACAATCAACCGCCAACACCCTTTCCGTGGCCGATGCGGCGCGCGCCGAAATGGAGCGCCTCAACCCGACCCTGCCCGAGGGCATGGAGCTGCGCCAGAGCTACGACCGCTCCATGTTCGTGCGCGAGGCTATCAAGGAGGTTTATAAAACACTCGCCATTGCCATCGGCCTGGTGGTGCTGGTGATCTTTCTCTTTTTGGGCAACGCACGCGCCATGCTGGTGCCCGCTGTCACTGTTCCAGTCTCGCTCATCGCCACCTTTCTGGTGCTGCTCGCGCTGGGCTTTTCGCTCAACATCCTGACTCTGCTCGCCCTGGTGTTAGCCATCGGACTGGTGGTAGACGACGCCATCGTGGTGCTGGAGAACATCCACCGCCGCATGGAGCAATTCGGCGAGACGCGACTGGTGGCAGCCTATCGCGGCACGCGTCAGGTAGGTTTCGCGGTGATCGCCACCACCTTGGTGCTCATCGCGGTCTTTGTGCCCATCGCCTTTCTGCAAGGTGATCTGGGGCGCCTGTTCAGCGAATTTGCGCTCACCATGGCGGCAGCGGTGTGCTTCTCCTCACTGATCGCGCTTTCGCTCTCGCCCATGCTCGCCTCGCACCTCCTGCCTCCAAGCAGCGAGCGTCACCCCTTCACGGATGCCATCGACACCGCCTTTCAATGGATGCGCCGTGGCTACAGAGGTCTGCTTGGCTGGCTGCTCGCTCGCCCCTGGCTGGTATTGCTGGCGCTGCTTGGCACACTTGCCGGCGCCTGGTGGCTCTTCGAGCAACTGCCGCGCGAATACACCCCGGCTGAGGATCGCGGGGCCTTTTTCATCATGGTCAATGGCCCCGAAGGCGCGTCTTTCGACTATATGCGCGAGTACATGGACGAAATCGAGCGCCGTCTCATGCCCTATGCCGACTCGGGCGAGGTGCGCCGCCTGCTGGTGCGAGCGCCGCGCAGTTTCTCTAATACTGAAAACTTTAACTCGGGAATGGTCATCCTGGTGCTCAACGACTTCGGCAAACGCCGTCCGGCACAGGTCATCATGAAGGAGATCCGCGCGCGTCTCTCCGACCTGCCAGGGGTGCGCCCTTTCGTCGCCATGCGCCGAGGCTTTGGCGGCAGTGTCGGCAAGCCGGTGCAGTTCGTCATCGGCGGGGGCAGCTACGCAGAGCTGGCCGAGTGGCGCGACATCCTGCTCGCGGCCATCGAGCGCGACAATCCTGGCCTCATCGGCATCGACTGGGACTATAAGGAAACCAAACCGCAGCTGGAGGTGCGCATCGACTACACGCGCGCCGCCGACATGGGCGTCACCGCTGGCAGCATCGGACGGACCCTGGAGACCATGCTCGGTTCACGCAAGGTCACCACCTATCTGGACAATGGCGAGGAATATGACGTTATTCTGGAGGGTGAGCGCGCGGGTCAACGCACACCAGGCAGTCTGGAGCATCTTCAGGTGCGCTCGGCGCGTGGCGGAGAACTCATCCCCCTGTCCAATCTGGTCGAGATCGAAGAAAACGCCGGTTCGGGCGAACTCAACCGCTACAACCGTATGCGCGCCATCACCATCGAGGCCAATCTTGAGGACGGCGTGGCGCTCGGCGCGGCGCTCGCCGATCTGGAGGCCAAGGTGCGCAGCCTGCTGCCCGAACATGCGCGCATCGACTACAAAGGCCAGAGTCGCGATTTCCAGCTTGGCAATCAGGGGCTCACGCTGGTGTTCGGGCTCGGGGTGCTGGTGGTCTTTCTGGTGCTGGCCGCGCAATTCGAAAGCTGGATTCATCCGCTGGTGATCATGCTCACCGTGCCGCTTGCCATGGCCGGCGCCCTGTTTGGACTCTGGCTGTTTGATCAGTCACTCAATATCTACAGTCAGATCGGGCTCATCATGCTGGTGGGGCTGGCAGCCAAGAACGGCATCCTCATCGTTGAGTTTGCCAATCAGCTTCGCGATCAGGGCCGCGAGTTCCGCGCCGCCCTGCTGGAGGCCTGCGACACCCGTCTGCGCCCCATCGTCATGACCGGCATCACCACCGCCGCCGGTTCGGTGCCGCTGCTGCTGTCTAGCGGCGCAGGCTCCGAGACGCGCGCGGTCATCGGCATCGTCATACTGGCCGGAGTGCTTGCCGCCACCTTCTTCACCCTCTTCGTGGTGCCCGTCGCCTACGACCGACTGGCGCGACGCACCGGCTCACCGGGCGATAGACAACGGCAACTGGAGCGTGAGATGCGCGATGCGGGTTGAGGCAATCCACCAAGGCTCGCCTTTCCCCTCACCCCAACCCTCTCCCCCAAACGCAAACCGGGCGGTCCGCTTTCGCGAACCGCCCGGTCTTGACCATCGGCAGCGATGGTCAGGTGCTCAAGGCAAGGCTTACCAGCCCAGGCCCAGATCGAACACCACGGCATGCAC
>JAFGTZ010000408.1 GCA_016938795.1 Chromatiaceae bacterium
CCACTGCCGGTGCGAGCAGTGTGGGCAGGGCACAAAGTAGCGGCGCTGATCGGATGCCTCATATTCCCGTTCGATGGCGCTCGCGCCCGAGATTGTTGGCGTCGAGACGATGAAAATCTTGCGTCGCGCGAAGGTTCGGGTACGCGCTTCGGCCAGTGAGATCGCGTCGCCTTCACCCTCAACGTCCAGCGGATAGCCATCCACCTCGTCGAGGAACAGGTAGCGCACTGGCATCGACCGCAGTCCGACCGCGCTGTTGGCGCCCGTCATCACCAGCACGCCGCCCCGGAATTCCTTCGCGAGAATGGTGTTGCCCGAGTCCCGGCTCCTGGCCGGTGCAATCAGCTCGGCCAGAACACCCGACTCCTCGATCAGCGGGTCGATACGCTGCTTGGAGTTGCGCTTGGCCATTTCCACTGTCGGCCAGACAGCCATCATCGGGCCGGGCGCGTGGTGGATGACGTAGCCGATCCAGTTCGATCCCATCTCGGTCGCGCCGAGCTGGGCAGCCTTCATGAACACAACGCGCTCGACCGGGGATGTCGGCGACAGGCAGTCCATGATCGCCTTCAGGTACGGCGTGCGGCTGGTCCGCCAGCGTCCTGGTTCGGCGGACGCCTTGCTGGAAAGCATCCGGTGCCGATCCGACCATTCGGATACGGTCAACAGTGGGTCCGGTGTCAGTCCTTCGCGCCAAGCGCGCTCGATTTCCGCCGCGCCTTCGTAATCCACGTCCAGCATCAGTCCACCCGAGGACGCAATTCACCCAGCTCTTGCAGGTGTTCACGCACAGCGGCTTCCAGCGCCACGTGCATGGCATGCGGATCGACATCGAGTCTGGCAGCCATCTGCGCCGAGATGCGCGCGGGCCAGTTGAGCCAGGCATCGCGCTCGGAGCGGGCCAACTTGAACACATGCGCGATGGCCTGTGGCCGATCGACCAGCTCACCTTTCAGGCGAGCCAGTCGCACCTTGTTGGTTTGCGCCTTGACCACTTCGTTGACCGTGCGGGCCTGGAGCAACGACGTGCCACCAGTGGGCAAGGAGGCAGGCCCATCGTTCGACTGCGTGCTGGCGTCCGGTACGACCACTTTGGCCGCCTTGGCGCGGGTACCGGCCTTAGGCACATCGGAGTTGCGCGCCCATTCGCGATCAGCCCGGTCGGCATCAATGGTTCCGTCAGCCTCTGGCGTGATGCGCCCGGCGCGAATCGCCTTGTGAACAGCAGTGTCGGTCACGCCACGGTGCCGGGCGTAAGCGCGTATCGAAATGCCC
>JAFGTZ010000409.1 GCA_016938795.1 Chromatiaceae bacterium
ACCGACCTCAAGGCGCTCGGCGAGCGCGCCATCACGCTCGACTGCGATGTGCTCCAGGCCGATGGCGGCACCCGCACCGCCGCCATCTCCGGGGCCTGGGTAGCGCTGCGCCTGGCCATCGACGGACTCATGGCCAAGGGCACGCTCGGCGCCGATCCGCTGCGCACCCAGGTGGCCGCCGTCTCGGTGGGCATCTGGGAGGGCATCCCGGTGCTCGATCTCGACTATGCCGAGGATGCCAAGGCCGCAACCGATCTCAACTTGGTGATGGATGGCGAGGGGCGTTTCATCGAGATTCAGGGCACGGCCGAGGCCGAGCCCTTCAGCCGCGAGGAACTCGACGCCCTGCTCGCGCTCGGCGCCGCCGGCATCCGCACCATCCAGAGCGCGCAGCGCGCCGCGCTGGGGCTCTAAGGAGGGCGCATCATGACGCAGAGCACCCATCAGCGCCTGGTGCTTGCCAGCAACAACGCTGGCAAGGTGCGTGAGATTGCCCAGTTGCTCGCCGGAACCGGGCTGGAGGTGGTGCCGCAGGGCGCCTTCGCGGTGCCCGAGGTCGAGGAAAACGGTCTCACCTTTGTTGAAAACGCCATTCTCAAGGCGCGTGCGGCGGCGCGTCACAGCGGCTGCCCGGCGCTCGCCGATGACTCGGGTCTGGAGGTGGACGCCCTCAAGGGCGCGCCCGGCATTCGTTCGGCGCGCTATGCCGGCCCCGAGGCGAGCGACGCGCAAAACATCGCGCGTCTGCTCGCGGCGCTCGATGGGGTTCCCGAGGCCGAACGCAGCGCCCGTTTCCAGTGTCTACTGGTCTATCTGCGCCATGCCGATGACCCAACCCCCATGATCTGCCAAGGAACCTGGGAGGGCCGGATTCTGGAGGCGCCGCGCGGAACCCAGGGTTTCGGGTATGATCCGGTGTTCTTCGTCCCCAACCAGGGCTGTAGCGCCGCCGAACTCGATCCCGCGATCAAGAACCAGCTCAGCCACCGGGGGCAGGCCCTGCGCCAGTGGCGCGCGCGCCTCGCAGGCGACTCAGGGCGACCTTAAGCGTCCCTGATCGCCCCCCAAAAGACTCCCTGACAAGAGATGCCCTGACAGTTTCTGAAAACATTCGATGCACGCCGATTCCATAGCCGCCCATCTCGCCGCCGTTCACAGCCGCATCCGCGAGGCCGCCGCACGCGCCGCACGCGATCCCGCCGACATCGCCCTGCTCGCCGTGAGCAAGAAACAACCCGCCAGCGCCATCCGCGCCGCCTTTAGCGCCGGCCAGCGGGCCTTTGGCGAGAGCTATGTCCAGGAGGGGCTCGACAAGATCGCCGAGCTGGCCGACCTGGCCATCGAGTGGCATTTCATCGGTCGCGTGCAATCCAACAAGACCCGCGCCATCGCCGAACATTTCGACTGGGTGCACGGACTCTGCGACCTGGGCCACGCACAGCGCCTGAGCGAGCAGCGCCCGAGCGCGCGCGGACCGCTCAATGTGTGTCTACAGGTCAATCTGAGCGGCGAGGCGAGCAAGGGCGGTGTCACGCCCGAGGCCCTGCCCGAGCTGCTGGCCGAGTGCCGCGCCCTGCCCGGACTGCGCCTGCGCGGGCTCATGACGTTGCCCGCGCCCGCCGAGGACGAGGCCGCGCAGCGCGTCCCCTTTGGTGCGCTGCGCGCGCTGCGCGAGCGGCTTGCCACGCCCGACTGTCCGCTGGAGCACCTCTCCATGGGCATGTCGCACGACCTGGAGGCGGCTGTGCTGGAGGGCGCGACCCTGGTGCGCATTGGCACCGCCCTGTTCGGCCCGCGTCTCTCCTGATCGCGACCGGCGGCAAGGCCCCCGAGCCGCCGCCCTCGCCTGACCTGCTTTCGA
>JAFGTZ010000059.1 GCA_016938795.1 Chromatiaceae bacterium
CAGGGATGGATTCACGGCGGCCCCCGTGGCCATCACCCAGCCCGGAGCCTGTGAGGAAAACCGAAAAACTGATGTGCGATCTGTATACCACGACCGGGAATGGCATCCGCGCCTCATCCTGCGGAGCCTCCCTTGCCGCCTCCAGCGGCCTTCATGCACGAACCACCCAGGAGCCACGCCATGGACTTCACCCTTAAAACCGGAGACCTCGCAAAACTCAAAACCCCTTGCCTGGTGCTCGGTGTTTTCGAAAAACACAAGCTCAGCCCGCCCGCCGAACAGATCGACAAGGCCAGCGGGGGGCGGCTAAGCGCGCTGTTGAAAAAGGGTGATCTGAACGGCGAGGCCGGGCGTACCCTCCTGCTCTACGAACTGCCAGGCGTGAACGCCGAGCGAGTGCTGCTCGTCGGCTGCGGCAAGAAAAAGGACTACAACCGCAGCGCCTACCGCAAGGCGCTCGCCGCCGCCATCAGCCTGGTCAACCAACTCGGTGCGGGCGAGGCGCTGTGCGCCCTTGCCGAGCCGCTGCCCGCCCGGCTTGATCGCTATCATGCGCTGCGCGATGCCGCGCTCACCGCCGCTGATCGCGTCTATCGCTACGATCTCACCAAGGACGACAAGCAGGCCCCCAAGCATCCGCTCAAGCGTCTCGCACTCTGGGTCGAACGCAAGGGCGAGGTTGAGCTGGGTGAACGCGCCATCGCCCACGCTCAGGCCATGGCCGCCGGAACCGATCTGGCCAAGACGCTGGCCAATCTGCCAGGCAATATCTGCACGCCGAACTATCTGGCCGAGCAGGCGCTTGAACTTGGTCAGCGCTACAAGACGCTGGAGGTGGATATCCTCGATGAGGCGCGCATGAGCGAGCTCGGCATGGGGGCGCTGCTCTCGGTGGCGCGCGGCAGCCGTCAGCCCCCACGCCTCATCGTCATGCACTATCGCGGCGGCAAGGCCGACGACAAACCCCTGGTGCTGGTCGGCAAGGGCCTGACCTTCGATGCCGGCGGCATCTCGCTCAAACCCGCCGCCGAAATGGACGAGATGAAATATGACATGTGCGGCGGCGCCAGCGTCTTTGGCGCCATGCGCGCGCTCTGCGAGCTGGGGCTGAAGCTGAATGTCATCGGCGTGGTGCCCGCAAGCGAGAATCTGCCCGATGGCGCGGCCAACAAGCCGGGCGACATCGTCACCAGCCTCTCCGGCCAGACCATCGAGATTCTCAACACCGATGCCGAGGGTCGGCTCATTCTGTGCGACGCCCTAACCTACTGCGAGCGCTTCGAACCCGAGTCGGTCATCGATCTGGCCACCCTCACCGGCGCCTGCGTGGTCGCGCTCGGCAAGCACCCCGCCGGCCTCTTCACCCAGGACGAGGCGCTCGCCCACGAGATTCTCGCCGCCGGCGAGACCAGCGGGGATCGCGCCTGGCGGATGCCGCTGTGGGACGACTACCAGAATCAGCTCGACAGTAACTTTGCCGACATGGCGAATATTGGCGGGCGTGACGGCGGCGCCATCACCGCCGCCTGCTTCCTCGCGCGCTTCACCAAGCACTATCGCTGGGCGCATCTCGACATCGCCGGCATCGCCTGGAACAGCGGCAAGGAAAAGGGCGCCACCGGACGCCCCGTGATCCTGCTCACCCAGCTCATCCTTGAGCGCGCGGGCGCGCTCAAGAACGTCTGATCAGCGCGACTCGGCAGCGCGCTCGATCGCTTCGCGGTCAATGCGCTCCAGTCCCGCATTGAAAATCTCCAGCCACTTCTGCCCTTCCGCATCCGCGCGGAAGGCGGCGTGGAGATCCTTCGACTCCAGCAATTTGGCGTTCATGCGCACCTTGTCCGCCAATCCCTGAAGACTCGGCTCGGTGCTCAGCAGATAGTCGAACACCTTGCGATCGATCACCGCCGCATCGAGCCGACCCGCCGCCACCTTGAGAAGGTTCTGCGCATCCGAGGTCACCGCCTCGACCGTGAGGCGGCCTTCGGCCACGCGCTCATCAAACGCCTGGGTGTTCACATAGTCCTGCACCACGCCGATGCGATAGCGTTCCAGATCGTCGAGCGTTTCCCACTCAATCGGCTTGGCGCTGTTTTCAACCAGACCGAGCGGCCCCTGTCCAAGCGGCTCGGAAAAGGCCAGCTCCTCGGTCTCGAAGAAATACTCGGGCAGATAGGCGACATATTTCGAACCCGACTGCTTGGCCAGATTGACCGCGCGCGCCCAGGGATAGAACTCGACCACCAGATCGTGCCCCATGGCCTTGAACGCGGCCTGCGCCACGGCAATGTTGACGCCCTGATCGGGCAGTGATTCGCCCGAATAGGGCGGCCACTCAAGCGAGGTCATATAGAGCGTTTCGGCCCGGGCCGACTGAACGAAGAGACACAGGATGGCTGCGGCAAATGAGAGGGTTTTCATGGGACATGACTCCAGGGCTTGATTAGAGTTCGAAGGTTCGCGCCAGGGTCAGCAGGAGGCGCGTATCGCCCGCGTCGCTCTCCAGCGTGGTTCCGCTCACGCCGAAGGAAATGTCGAAACCGGCCTGCGAGGTATTGGCCATCAGCTGCCAGTGGACATAGCTGTCATCGTCCTCTTCCCAGGTAAAGCGATCCGCGTCGAGACTCTTCGAGCGATCCACCCAAGCCGATACCGACCACTGATCGTTAATCTCCAGCGTCTTGCCGACCATGAGCGTCAGATGATCCACGTCCAACCCAGCATAGTCCTGGGTGTACCAGGCCTTGAGATCGAAGCCGGCGTAGCCAAACTTCAGGTAATACTCGTGATAATTGCTGTCCGAGCTGTAGCTCGCGCCATGATAGCTATAGAGTGCAATGCCGGCGTCGAGGCTGATCCCCGGGCCAAATTCGGTGGCGTAGCCGCCATAGAGATCAATCTCGACACGGGTATCGTCGTCGAAATCCACGTTCGAGGCCCAGGTTCCGGCATAGAAGCCGTTCTCGCCCGCCCAGTCGAGACTAACCTGGAGCGCCGCTCTGTGACCGGTCTGACTCACACCATTGAAAAGATAATCGCTCGCCAGGGTCGCCGTGCTCGACCACTCGGCCTGAGCCGGTGCCGCCAAGGCGGCCATCAAGGGGAAAAGAAGCGCGTAAGGTTTCATCGTTTTATCTGTCGCCCTGTCAGCTGAAGCGTTGAGAAAGATGAGTGAAATCGTTTGAATTCGGATCAGAGCTTGAATTTTCCAAACAAGGCGCGCAGACGGTCGATGGTCGCGCTCAGCAATTCGCCCGAGCGCGCGGTAGTCTCCGACACCTTGACGGTCTCTTCATGCACCTGCTGGATATTGGAGACATTGCGCTCAATCTCGGCCACTGTGGAACTCTGCTCCTCTGCAGCCGTCGCCACATTGGTCATCATCTGAATGATGCTCTGAATTGAGGCATTGATTTCCTCGAAGGCGCTGCCCGCGCCCGAGGCCTGCTCGACGCTGTGTGCAGCCTTGCGCTTGCTCTGTTCCATGGCATCGAAGGCCTGCTGGGTGCGTGCCTGAAGGCCCTCGATGGTCTGCTGGATGCGCTGGGTCGATTCCTGGGTGCGCTGCGAGAGCACCCGCACCTCATCGGCCACCACCGCAAATCCGCGTCCGTGCTCGCCAGCGCGTGCGGCCTCGATGGCCGCGTTGAGGGCGAGCAGATTGGTCTGATCGGCAATGCCGCGGATCACGTCCAGAATACCGGTAATGGCCTCGGTGCTGTCGCGCAGCTCATTGATCACGGCAGCGGTCTGATCGATGGTGCCGGCAAGCTCGTCGTTCGAGTCATTCGCCTGACGCACCTGCGCCAGCCCAGCACCCGCGCGATCCCCGGCCTGTGCGCCGGACTCGGCGGCCAACGCCGCATTGCGCGCCACCTCGGCAGTTGTCGCGCTGAACTCATTGATGGCGGCGGTGAGCAGGTAAAGATCCTGCTGTTGCTGGCTCAGCTGCTGATTCAGCCCACCAGCGGTGGCCTTGGCCTCATGTGCCGAATCGGTTAGCCCCCGAATGACCTCATTGACCTCACGCACGATCTGGCTGATGGAGGCAATGAAGCGATTCATCGCCTGACCAAGCTGACCGAGTTCGTCGCGACGCGCGCTCTCAAGCCGCTTGCTCAGATCACCCTCGCCCTCGGCGATGTCGTTGACCCGTTCGAGAATCCGCCCGAGTGGATCGAGCACCAGGCGCGTAAGCGCAATGCCCAGGGCCACCACCAGCACAACATTGAGCACCAGCACCACCAGCAGGGCGCGCGTCACGGTCTGGCGCATCGCCTGGCGCAGCTCGCTCGTGCTGTAGAGCAGCACCACCTCGCCAACTGCTTGCGCGCGACCGCCATCCTCAAAACTCAGCGCCCGACTGGAGCGCACGGCCCTGGGCAGCTCGGGCAGCGCCTCAAGCGTTTCAATCGCCTCTCCCCGACGCTCAAGCCCGAGCACGAACTGGCCCTGTGGATCGAGCACGCCGATGGCCAGCACCGCCGGATGGTTCATCTCGCCACGCAGAATATCCGTGGCCGTAGTCAGGGCAAAATCCCACAGCGGCTTGGGCAGGCCCGCCCCCAGACGCATCATGGACGACTCAATGTCGCGCTCCAGACGGGCGCTTTCCGCCGCCTGAACCCTGAAGGTGTCCCAGACCCCGTAGAGGGTCAGCACCAGGGTGACCACCAGGATCACCGCGAGATTCAATTTAACCTTCAACCAGCTCTTGATCATGGGCATGACAAACCGATAGCAAGACGAGCGTCTCCCTTAGCTTGCGCCACGTCATCACCGCATAAGGCGATGAACGTAAAAAGGATTTCGCGAATGGAAAACGGACAAAAGGCAACCGGAACAAAGCACAAGGCTTCACGGAAGCCATCGGAAGTCCATCAAGAGCCGAAGCGACGGGAGGCGAGTCGTGCTCGCATGAGTTGAGCACGAATTGTCATCTCCCAAGCTGATCAATCACGTCCCAGATTCAAGACGTGACACCGAGGTGGGGCGTCAGCCGGGTACCTGATTTGGCACCGAAGAAATGGGTCGGGCGCCGCTGCGACTCGGCCCGATCCCTGAGCGCGGGATAGAGTATAAAGAGCGATAGAGACAGCCTTATGACGATCA
>JAFGTZ010000410.1 GCA_016938795.1 Chromatiaceae bacterium
ATCATGACTCACTACGACGTTTTCAACGGCGATGCCGATGGGCTCTGCGCGCTGCAACAGCTGCGTCTTGCCGAGCCTGTCGAGAGCATTCTGGTCACCGGGGTGAAGCGCGATATTGCCCTGCTGGAGCGGGTCGAGGCGGGGGAGGGGGATCGGGTGACGGTGCTCGATGTGTCGCTCGATGTGAACCGCGCGGCGCTTTTGCGGCTGCTCGGGGCGGGTGCCTGGGTGCGCTATGTCGATCATCACTACCCGGGCGAGATTCCCGCCCATCCCCATCTCGATGCCCGGATCGACACCTCACCTGACAAGGGCACCAGCCTCATTGTCGATGGGCTGCTTGACGGCGCCCACCGCGCCTGGGCCGTGGTTGGCACCTTTGGCGACAATTTCGAGCACGCTGCGCGCCAGGCCGCCGAGCCGCTGGGGCTTGCGCCCGAGGCGCTGGAGCAGCTGCGCGAGCTGGGCATTTTGCTCAACTACAATGGCTATGGCCCCAGGGTCGAGGATCTGCACGTTGCGCCCGAGCGGCTCTTTCGCGCCATCCAGCCTCATGCCAACCCCTTTGAATTCATCGCCGCCGATCCGCTCTTCGTGCGGCTGCGCGAGGGCTACACCGACGATCTCTCGCGCGCCCGTGCCTTGTCCCCCGAGCTGGTCGGCGAGCGGCATCGGCTCTACATCCTGCCCGATGCACCCTGGGCGCGGCGCGCAAGCGGCGTGCTCGCCAACGACCTCGCCCAGGCCGAGCCGCGCCTCGCCCACGCCATGCTGACCCGTCTCGACGGTGGCGGTTTTCTGGTCAGTGTTCGCGCCCCTTTGGTCAACCCCGACGGCGCCGATGCGCTCTGTCGCCAGTTTGACACCGGCGGTGGGCGGCGCGCGGCGGCAGGCATCAATCATCTGCCCGAGGCGGACTATGACCGTTTCGTGGGGCGTTTTCTGGAGGCGTTTTAAACGGGTTGTCATCGGTTTTTTGGTTTTGCCCAGCCGCTGCGGGCTGGGTGATGGCTGCGGGGGACGCCGGACATCCCTCCCCGAACCCCAGCCCTCCCTGAAAAACCTTGGGGTGCGTTCTGGCCCAAAGACCCGCTGTACCTGGTTTCAGTCGCTTTATTGATGAATGCCAGTCCGAGAATAGTTTGCCTTGCCCTTGGTTTTAGGCTCAGAATCGAGGCTCATTTCTGAAAGATGACGTGGAGAGATTCGACCGATGTCCGATAAGGCCCCCTGGATCACCTTCCGGCCTGAACTCAAGGTCCTCGACTGTACGGTTCGGGACGGGGGGCTGGTGAATGCCCATCAGTTCGATGACGCCTTTGTGCGCGCCGTCTATCGCGCCTGCGTCGATGCCGGCATCGACTACATGGAAATCGGGTATCGCAACTCGCAACGCATCTTTCCGAAGGACAAGTTCGGGCCTTGGCGTCACTGCGACGAACCCGATCTGCGCCGCGTCGTGGGCGCGCACGATCCCGAGACCACGGGCCTCAAACTCGCGGTCATGATCGACGCGGGCAAGAGCGACTGGGAGCAGGATCTGCTGCCCGCCGCCGAGAGCGTTATCTCCATGACCCGGGTGGCCTTCTACGCGCACCAGGTCTCCGAGGCGGTGGACATGATCCAGCACGCCCACGAACTCGGCTACGAGACCACCGCCAACCTCATGGCCGTCTCGGGCATCACCGAGGAAGAAATCGACACCGTGCTGGAGGCCGTCGCACCCACGCCGGCAAGCACCATGGTCATCGTCGACAGCTTCGGCTATCTCTACCGCGAGCAGGTGGATCGTCTCTACCGCAAATATTCGGGCGCGCTCGCCGGTACCGGAAAGGAGATCGGCATTCACGCCCACAACAACCTGCAACTCGCCTTCGCCAACACCATCGAGGCGATCATCCTCGGCTGCAACCGGGTCGATGCCACCATCGACGGCTTCGGGCGCGGCGCGGGCAATTGTCCAACCGAGCTGCTGCTGGGTTTTCTGCGCAATCCCAAGTTCGATCTGCGCCCCATCATCGAGGTGGTGCAGCACCAGATGCTGCCGCTGCGCGAGCAGCTCGACTGGGGGCCGTCCATTCCCTACCACATCACCGGACAGCTTAACCAGCACCCGCGCACCGCCATCGAGTGGCGCGAGGGCCCCACGCCGGATGATTTCCTCGGTTTCTACGACAAGATCGTCGCCGAGATTTAGGCCTTATGGGGTCTTCCTCTCGCCAGCCGTAGGGTGCGCATTGCGCACCGTTGCGCCAGTCTTCGAGCCTTGCGCATGGCACGCGGTGCTATCTACGGGACTGCAGGCGCATCGCCGTCGGCTCGCCTGTGGAAGCGGCTTTCAGCCGCGAGAACCCCGCGCCGAGGTTGAGA
>JAFGTZ010000411.1 GCA_016938795.1 Chromatiaceae bacterium
AGATGCATAAGCGGATCCTCGCCCTTGGGTGCGATGGCGCGCCCGCAAATGCTCTCGCCAGCCTCGATGACCGAGCGCGGATCGCCGCTGATGAGCGGGTGCCAGGCGGGCAGCGGGCGGCCCTCGGCCAGGCGACGATAGGCGCAGGTTTCGGGGAGCCAGGCGGCCTGTGCGAGTGTGTCCAGGCTGAGCGTGATGCAGTCGGGCATGCGCCGCGCGCGGTTGGCGTAATCGCTGCATCGCGCGGTTTCCAGATCGAGCAGGGCGCAGGCGACGCGCGAGTAGAGAATGCGCCCAGTGTCCTCGTCCTCGAATTTTTCCAGGCAGCACTTGCCGCAGCCGTCGCAGAGCGACTCCCATTGTTCAGCGGTCATGGCGGCAAGCGGGGTGCTTTCCCAGAAAGGGGCGGTATCGGTCATGCTTGGGATCCTGGGGAAATGATGGCGCATGGTGCCTGAAAGGATGCGCCGATGCACCTCTTCGCTGCCTATAATGGCCGCTGGATGTTGTGCCCTGGTTGGTCTTGAGTATGGCCCCCGAAGCTGCCCTGTCGCTTGCCCTTTTTCATGCGCCATTCGGCCCGCTTGGTCTGCGCTGCGTTGGCGAGCGTCTGCTGGCGATCGAGTTGGCGCCCGGTGAGGACGCTGTGGCGGGGGCCCGCTCCAGTCCGCCGGACTGGCTGGTCGCGGTGCTCAACGGCTACTTCGAACGCGTCGAGCTTCCCGACGCGTCCGGCATCGCCGCCCGGCTCGCGCCTCAGGGAAGTGACTTCCAACGTCGGCTCTGGGCGCGGCTGCGCGCCATTCCCTGCGGGCAAACCCTGAGCTACGGGGCCTTGGCGCGCGAGCTGGGCAGCTCGCCGCGCGCCGTGGGTCAGGCCTGTCGCGCCAATCCCTGGCCGATTCTCACGCCCTGTCACCGGGTGGTCGCGGCGCGCGGCCTCGGCGGCTTTGTCGGGGCGCGCGCGGGGCGCGGCTTGGCCATCAAGCGCTGGCTGCTGCGTCACGAAGGATTTGACTGGGAGGGCCGATGGACGACCGCATCTTGATCGAGGGGTTTGCCGATGCGCTCTGGATGGAGCGCGGATCGAGTCAGAACACACTCGCGGCCTATCAGTCCGATCTGCGCGCCTTTGCCCGGTGGCTGGCGCTGGAGCGTGCGCGCGGCTTGCGCGAGGCTGAACGGGTTGATCTTGGCGATTATCTGGGCGTGCTTGTCGAGCAGGGGCGCAAGCCGCGCTCGACCGCGCGATTGCTCTCCTGTCTGCGCCAGTTCTATCAGCATCTGCTGCGCCAAGGGCTGATCGAATGCGATCCGAGCGCCCGGCTCGACAGCCCGCGTCTTGGGCGTCCGCTGCCGGGGAGCCTCAGCGAGCAGGAGGTCGAGCGTCTGCTGTCCGCCCCCGACGTGGGCGAGGCGCGCGGGCATCGTGATCGCACCATGCTCGAGGTGCTCTATGCGAGCGGACTGCGGGTGAGCGAGCTGGTCACGCTGCGCCCCGATCAGGTGAGCCTCACGCAGGGCGTGGCGCGCATTCTCGGCAAGGGCGGGCGCGAGCGTCTGGTGCCGCTTGGCGACGAGGCCAGCCACTGGCTGCGCGAGTATCTGCGCGGGCCGCGCGCTGATCTCCTGGGCGCACGCGCCAGCGACTATCTCTTTCCCACCGGGCGCAGCGACCACATGACCCGTCAGGCCTTCTGGCTGCTCATCAAGCGCTATGCCATCGAGGCGGGGGTTACAACGCCGCTCTCGCCGCATACACTGCGCCATGCCTTTGCGACGCATCTGCTCAATCACGGGGCTGATCTGCGTGTGGTGCAGCTCCTGCTTGGGCACAGTGATCTGTCCACCACCCAGATCTATACCCATGTGGCGCGCGAACGGCTGAAGCAACTGCATGCGCGCCATCATCCGCGCGGCTGATGATGCGCGCGCCCATTGGAATGCCGAGGTTTTTGATTCATGCCATCCTTCGACATCGTCTCCGAAATCGACCTGCAGGAAGTGCGCAACGCCGTTGATCAATCCAATCGCGAAATCGGCACCCGGTTCGACTTCAAAGGAGTCAAGGCGAGCTTTGAACTGAGCGAGGACAAGGTGCTGCTCACTGGTGAGCAGGAGTTTCACCTGCAGCAGATGATGGATATCCTGCGCCAGAAGCTCACCAAGCGGAAAATCGATCTCGCTTGCCTCGATCCGGGCGAACCGGTCAGCTCACTGAATGCGGCGCGTCAGGAGGTGACGCTCAAGCAGGGTATCGATAGCGAGAGCGCCAAGCGCATGGTCAAATTCATCAAGGCCGGCAAGCTCAAGGTTCAGGCCCAGATCCAGGGCGATCAGGTCCGCGTCACCGGCAAGAAGCGCGACGACCTGCAGGAGGCCATCGCGCTGCTGCGCGGCGAGGACTGGGGGCTGCCGTTGCAATTTACCAATTTTCGAGACTGACATTCAGAGAGACCAACCCAATGAAGACAACGTCCATCCGCGCCCTCGTCGGCGCCATGCTGACCCTGAGCGCAGCAACCGCGCTGGCCGGCCCCGAGGAGCGCATTCGCGAGGCGCTGAGCGCCATCGACTCGAACATCCAGATTGGCGCCATTCAGCCCTCGCCAGTTGATGGGCTCTATGAGGTCATGGTTGGTGCCGAACTCATGTATGTCACGGGTGATGGCCGTCACTATGTAGCCGGCCCCATCGTCGATCTGAAAACCCGTGAGGATCTCACCGAGCCGCGTCTGGCGGCGGTGCGCAAGGCCCTCATCGACGAACTTGGCGAGGAGCAGATGGTGGTTTTCGGACCCGAGAAGCCCAAGCACAGCATCACGGTGTTCACCGATATCGAGTGCGGTTACTGCCGCAAGCTCCACAGCCAGATCGAAGACTATGCGCGTGAGGGCATCGAGGTGCGCTATCTCTTCTTCCCGCGCGCGGGTGAGGGCAGCGCGGCCTATGAGGAAGCGGTGTCGGTCTGGTGCGCGGGCGATGCCGAGGCGCGTCGCACGGCCATGACCCAGGCCAAGGCCGGAGAGCCCATCGACACGAAGACCTGCGACAACCCCATCGCCGCGCACATGGCGCTCGGGCGCGAGCTGGGTCTGCGCGGCACCCCGGCCATTGTGACCGAGGATGGCAGCATGATTCCGGGCTATGTCGATCCGCGTCGTCTGGCCGCACGCCTTGAGGCGGGCGCCGGCAGCTGACCCTGGGAGCAGACTGAGGGGAGAGTGAATGGCAATGGAGCACGCGGGACAGCCGATCGAGCGATTGCGTTATGCCTGGCGCACCCATGAAGGTCGGGTGCGCCCGCACAATGAGGATGCGGTGGCTGTCCACCCCGAGCTTGGCTTGATCGCCGTCGCCGATGGCGTCGGCGGCGCCAATGCCGGCGAGGTGGCCAGTCATCTCGCGGTGGATACCATCGTCGCGCGCTTCAGGCGTCAGCGCGAGATTCCCCGACTCGATCCCAAGGCGACCAGCCAGTTTGCCCGAGCCTGCGTTGAGGAGGCCAATATCGCCGTCTGGCGTGCGGCCAATACAAGCTCAGGCTGCAAGGGTATGGGCACCACCTTGGTGCTCGGTATCATTGGCCCCGACTGGATGGTGTGCGCCCATGTGGGCGATTCGCGGCTCTATCGGCTGCATCAAGGCGCCCTGAAACAGATCTCGCGCGATCACTCACTCATTCAGGAGGTGGTGGATCAGGGATTTTTTGATTCGCGCGAGGCCGCCCGTCGCAGCGGTATTGGCGAGAACGTGCTCACGCGCGCCCTGGGATCGACTCCGAGCATTCAGGTGGGGCTTGAGGTGGTCGATCTGGCGCCAGGCGATGTTTTTCTCTTCTGCACCGACGGTTTGAGCGGCCCGGTTCCCGAGGGCTGGATGCGCGATCTGCTCGGTACGGTTGACGACATCGGCCTTGAGGCGGCCGCCGATCAACTCCTCACCCTGGCCCACAATCGCGGCGGCCCCGACAACATCACGCTGGCGCTTTTGCAGGTTGAAT
>JAFGTZ010000412.1 GCA_016938795.1 Chromatiaceae bacterium
AAGGCGTCGTAGGGGTTCTCGCGCTCCATGATGACGGCCAGATGCAGCCCCTCGGGAAACTCGACCGGCACATCCTTCATGGAATGCACCGCGATATCGGCCGTTCCTTCGAGCATGCCCTGCTCCAGCTCCTTGACGAACAGCCCCTTGCCGCCCACCTTCGAGAGGGGCGAGTCGAGCAGCTGGTCGCCCTTGGTGGTCATGCCGATGATCTCGACCTCGAGACCGGGATGAAAGCGCTTGAGCAGCGCGGCGGTATGCTCGGCCTGCCACATGGCCAGGGGGGATTTGCGGGTGGCGATACGAATACTCTGCGACATGATGGGTCCTGATGTGAATGAAGACGCCGCCGCCAACCGGCGCGGCGACACCGGGCGATTGTGTCACAGCCGGCCCCTTGACCCAAGATTGAGCGCGCCTCAGCTTGGCAATTCGAGCGCGCGACGAATGGCGATGGCCTTGGTGGCCAGGGTATCGTTCAGCAGCTTGAAAACCTTGCGTTGCGCAAGCTGATTGGCGCTGTCGGGCTGGCGGATCATTTCAAGACGCGCCTGAAAATAGGCCATGTCGGCCTCAAGACGCGCCAGACGCAGGCGCTGGCGCCGTCGATCAGGCTGCAGGGCTGTCGCGCGTGGCTGTTCCATGTTCATTAATCCTTGGGAGAGACCTACTTTTGGACATAGCACAAAACCCAGGGCCGTGCCTAGTGTGGCGTCGTGGATGTGCATCCCGGGGCAAGAGAAGGCTATGGTATAGGGAAAGCCGCGACAGTCTGATGACCAGGATGCCGCGCTCCCGTGCCGACCACACCACCACCATCAGGAGCCTATCCCGCGAGCCATGAGCGCCCTTCCCGATCCCTTCCGCGATTGCGATGCCTTGCACGGCGCCAATGCCGCCTTTCTCGAAGCGCTCTACGAGCGCTATCTGCTCGATCCCGAGAGCGTCGATCTGGCTTGGCGCGCACGCTTCGACCGGCTGAGCGCCGGCGCCGCGAACGAAACGCCGCACGGCCCGGTGCGCGAGAATTTTCTGCGTCTCGCCCGTGAGAGCCGCTCGCATGCGCGCGCGCGCGCGAGCGACTGTCTCGATCCGACCGCCGCCGAAAAGCAGTATGCGGTGTTGAGCCTCATCAACGCTTATCGCTTTCGCGGCCATCAGGTGGCCCGACTCGACCCCATCGAGCTACGCGAGCGTCCGCGCATCGCCGACCTCGATCCCGCCTATCACGCCCTCGACGAGAGCGATCTTGAGCGGGTCTTCCATACCGGCTCGCTCTATGCGCCCGACCGCATGGCACTCGGCGATATCCTCGCCCTGGTGCGCCAGATCTACTGCGGCACACTCGGCGCCGAATACATGCACACCACCAGCACCGGCGAGAAGCGCTGGATTCAGAAGCGCCTGGAGGGCTATCGCGCCACCGCCGAACTCGACGACGGCGAGCGGCGCTGGCTGCTCACCCTGCTCACCGCCGCCGAAGGCATCGAGCAATATCTGCACCAGCGCTATGTGGGCCAGAAGCGCTTCTCGCTCGAAGGCGGCGAGGCGCTCATCCCGCTACTCGACGAGCTCATCCAGCGCGCCGGGCGCAAGGGCCACAAGGAGGTGGTCATCGGCATGGCCCATCGCGGTCGGCTCAACGTGCTCACCAACATCTTCGGCAAGCCGCCGCAGGATATTTTCGCTGAATTCGAAGGCCGGGTGGCCATGGACGCACGCAAGATGGCCGGCGACGTCAAATATCACATGGGCTTTGCCACCGACATCGAAACCCCCGGCGGCATCGTGCATCTGGTGCTTGGCTTCAACCCCTCGCATCTCGAAATCATCAACCCGGTCATCGAGGGCTCGGTGCGCGCGCGCCAGCGCCGGCGGGGCGATCACAACGGCGATCAGGTGCTGCCGGTGCTCATCCACGGCGATGCCGCTTTCGCAGGCCAAGGCGTGGTGATGGAGACGCTGCAACTGTCGCAGACCCGCAGCTACGCCACTGGCGGCACGGTACACATCGTCATCAACAACCAGATCGGCTTCACCACCAGCCACCCGCTCGACGCCCGCTCCACACCCTACTGCACCGATGTCGCCAAGATGGTGCAGGCGCCGGTGCTGCATGTAAACGGCGACGACCCCGAGGCGGTGATCTTCGCCACCCGACTGGCGCTCGATTTTCGCAACCAGTTCCACAAGGATGTCATCATCGACCTCATCTGCTACCGCCGCCTCGGTCACAACGAGGCCGACGAGCCGGCGGTGACCCAGCCGATGATGTATCGCAAGATCCGCGAGCATCCCACCGCGCGCGCACTCTATGCCGAGCGACTCATCGACGCCGGCATTCTCAGGCGCGAGGAGGCCGAGGCGCTCGTCGCCGACTACCGCCACTCCATCGAGCACGGCATCGTGGTGGCGCGCCCGGTGCTCTGCGCACTCGATACCCCCTACCGGGTCGATTGGTCCTTCTGTCGCGCGCACTGGGATCAGGACATCGACACCGGCGTCCCGCTGGAGCGGTTGCGCCCGCTCGCCGAGCGCATGTTGCGCCTGCCCGAGGGCTTCGAGCCGCATCCGCGCGTGGCCAAGCTCTGGGACGAGCGACGCAAGATGGCGCAGGGCGATCTGCTCATGAACTGGGGCTTTGCCGAAACCCTTGCCTACGCCACCCTGCTCGACGCCGGCATCCCGGTGCGGCTCTCGGGGCAGGACGCCGGGCGCGGCACCTTCTTTCACCGTCACGCCAAGCTCCACGACCAGGCCACGGGCGAGCCCTACACCCCGCTTCAGCACCTCGGCCCGCATCAGGGCGCCTTCATCGCCATCGACTCCATCCTCTCGGAAGAAGCGGTGCTCGGTTACGAATATGGCTTTGCCACCGCCGAGCCCCAGGCGCTCACCCTCTGGGAGGCCCAGTTCGGCGACTTCGCCAATGGCGCCCAGGTGGTCATCGATCAGTTCATCACCTCGGCGGAAACCAAGTGGGGCCTGCTCTGCGGACTGGTGATGCTGCTCCCGCACGGCCTGGAGGGCCAGGGCGCCGAGCACTCCTCGGCGCGTCTGGAGCGCTATCTGCAACTCTGCGCCGAGCACAACATTCAGGTGTGCGCGCCCACCACCCCGGCGCAGATCTTCCACCTGCTGCGCCGCCAGATGGTCCGGCCCTATCGCAAGCCGCTGGTAGTCATGACGCCCAAGAGCCTGCTGCGCCACCGGCTTGCCACCTCCGCGCTCGACGAACTGAGCGCGGGCCAGTTTCAGCCCATCCTCGGCGAGACAGACCCCATCGATCCGTCTGCGGTCGAGCGGATCATTTTCTGCTCGGGCAAGGTGTACTATGAGCTGCTGGAGGCGCGCCGCGCGCGCGGGCTAACCAATGCCGCCATCATCCGCATCGAGCAGCTCTATCCCTTCCCCAAGCGCCAGTTCGCCGCCGTGCTGGCCGACTACCCCAACACCGAGGAGGTCGTCTGGTGTCAGGAAGAGCCGCAGAACCAGGGCGCCTGGGATCAGATCAAGCATCGTTTCCACGATCTCATCCAGGCCGGTCGGCGCCCCTACTATGTGGGCCGACCCGCCTCCGCCGCGCCCGCTGTCGGACATCGCGCGGCCCATGTCGAGCAACAGGAGCGTCTCATCGACGAGGCGCTCAGCGGTCGCTTCAATCCGAACATGAACCGAAGGATTCCCTACCAAGATGAGCACTGAAGTTCGCGTCCCCGCACTGCCCGAGTCCGTTGCCGACGCCACCGTTGCTGCCCTGCATAAACAGCCGGGCGAGGCGGTGCGCGAGGGCGAGACACTCCTCGATCTCGAAACCGACAAGGTGGTGCTGGAAGTGCCGGCGCCGCTCAGCGGCGTGCTTGGCGCGCTGCACGTCAAGGTGGGCGATGTGGTGCAGGCCGACACGGTCGTGGCCCTGATCGAGGCCGCCGCCGCACCCGCCGCCACGCCCAGCCAGTCCGCCGCCCCGGTGCGCACGCCGCCAGCCCGCCCAGCCGCGCCGCCCCGGCCTCAGGCGTCCGCGCCCGCCGGCGCCGAACCGCCCATCGCCCCGGCAGCGCGCCGTCTCATCAAGGAACTCAATCTCGACCCGAGCGCCATCCCCGGCAGCGGTGTCGATGGGCGCGTCCACAAGGCCGATGTCGTCGCCTGGCTCGACGCCCGCGAACAGGCCGCGCCCGAGCCGCGCGCCGAGGAACGCCAGCCCTTCGCCCCCGAGCCGCGCCCCGAACCCGGCCCCGAGCCACGCCTGGGCGGCGAGGCCGGACGCCCCGAGCAGCGCGTGCCCATGACCCGCTTGCGCGCGCGCATCGCCGAGCGCCTGGTGCAGGCCCAGCACAGCGCCGCCATGCTCACCACCTTCAACGAGGTAAACCTGCGCGAGGTGCTCGCCTTGCGCGCGCGCCATCGCGATGCCTTCGAGAAGACCCATGGGGCGCGCCTGGGGCTGATGTCCTTCTTCGTGCGCGCCAGTGTCGAGGCGCTCAAGCGCTTTCCGGTGCTCAATGCCACCATCGACGGCGAGGATATCCTCTACCACGGCTACCACGACATCGGCATCGCGGTCAGCTCCGAGCGCGGCCTGGTGGTGCCCATCCTGCGCAACTGCGACCAGCTCGGCATGGCCGAGATTGAGCAGGGCATCGCCGAATTCGCGCGCAAGGCCGCCGATGGCAGCCTGAGTTACGAGGAACTCAGCGGCGGCACCTTCACCATCACCAACGGCGGCGTCTTCGGCTC
>JAFGTZ010000413.1 GCA_016938795.1 Chromatiaceae bacterium
ACGCCAGTGCGCGCCGCGCTCGCCGCCCTGGGGGTCAATCTGGTGCTGAGCCTGGCGCTCATGATTCCGCTCGGCCCGCTGGGGCTCGCGCTCGCCACCGCCCTCTCGGCCTGGGTCAACGCCCTCTGGCTGCTGATCGGGCTAAAGGGACAGGGCGCGGATCAGGCCGCATCCGAGTGGATGCGGCTGCTGCTCGGCGGCTGCGGCGCGAGCGCCCTCATGGGCCTGGCGCTCTGGCTTGGCATCGGAACGCTCGACCACTGGCTGGCCCTCGCCGCCGCTGAACGTCTGCTGCATCTCGCCGCCTGGATTCTCGCCGGCGCTTCGCTCTATGCGCTCTTGCTGCTGATCGCGGGGGTGCGGCCCCGCCATCTGGCGCATCCGGCCTGAGCATGGCAGGCAGCGGGCCGGATCCCGACAGCGCGGCGACAGCTGCTATACTTTTGCGCTTTATCAATTTGTTGGCTCCACCCATGAGGCTGATTCGCGGACTGCACAATCTGCGCCCTGACGATCGCGGCTGTGTCGCCACCATCGGCAATTTCGATGGGGTGCATCTAGGCCATCGCGCAGTCTTCCAGCATCTGCTGCATCTGGGCCGCGAACACGGCCTGCCGGCCACCGTCATCACCTTCGAGCCGCAACCGCTCGAATACCTCGCGCCCGAGCGCGCCCCCGCGCGTCTGACCCGATTGCGCGAAAAGGCGCGCGCCATCGCCGCCAACGGCATCGAGCGGCTCATGGTGCTCGAATTCGGCGCGGCCCTGGCGACCCTGGAGCCCGACACCTTTGTGAAGCGGTTGCTGGTCGAGGGGCTGGGCGCGCGGGCGCTCATCGTTGGCGACGATTTCCGCTTCGGCCATCGCCGCGCCGGCGACTTCGGGCTGCTGGAGCGACTGGGCGCCCGACACGGCTTCTCGGTCGAGAATCTGCGCGCCATCACCCAGGGCAGCGAGCGTATCAGCAGCACCCGGGTGCGCGAGGCGCTCGCGCAGGGCGATCTGGACCGCGC
>JAFGTZ010000414.1 GCA_016938795.1 Chromatiaceae bacterium
AGCCAAGCCACGGCCGCCTGGGTGATCTGCGCCTCGCGCCAGGCAACGAAGTGCTCGGCAGTCCGCTTGGCCTCCTTGGCCTTGGCGTACTCCTGCTCCAGGTGGCTCAGGAGCTTCGGCTTGGATTCGGTAAAGCTGAGAATGTCCTGCTCGATCTTGGGCAGGAGGCGCTGCAGATCCTGCAGGAGTGGTTGACGGTCGATCATGAATCCAAGGTTCCTGATTTCGATTCAGCGGGTTGCTGTTTCTGCGTGGGTTCGTTCTCTGGATGCGGTTTCATCAGCCAGACGCTGGGAATGCGGACGAACTCCCGGCTGCCCGCACCGCTGGGCACGTTGACGCCGTCGATGAATGCGGCATTGGTGGCGACGTCGTTGGCGGTCAGCAATACCAAAGCGTGCACCTGTCGGGCGTTCATCAGATGTTGGCGCAGCTCACCGAGCCAGTTGTCGACGAGGCCGTAGCGCGCGATCAATCCCGGCTCGGTGAGGAGCACGGGCCGATCGGCCTGCTGGATCTCGTCCGCCATGGCCGGTAGCACTTTCTTGACCAGCATCTGCAGGCGCGACCAATCCACGCTGGTGCGCTCGGCGGCGTCGGCCTTGAGCACCACGTCCCATTTGGGCGGGTTCTGCATGCCGCCGCACAGCCCGCGCAAATGGCGAAGGAGCAGTTCATCGAAACTGACGATGCGGAAATTGAATGCGTTAGACAGCCGCTCTTTGGCCCGCTGCCATTGACGGGGACGGACCGACAGGGCCAGGAAGCGCGACGAGTCGATGCTGTTTCGCACCGCCTCGATGAACTGGCTCACCTCTTCGGCCGCCGCGAGATCGCCTTCTTCATGCAGCGTGGAGTAGTAGGTGGTCTGGGTTCGCGTAGCGTAACTGGTCAATCCGGCCCGGGGCAGGCAGTACGCGCCCCGTACACCGTCCCGCACGTAGCTTCCGTCCCACTGAAAACCCAGTTCGAGCTTCTGCATCAGGGCGTCGAGTTGCGGACGCCCCGGCAGTGGCTGCGCCTCTGGATAACGCCCCTGAATGCGGGAAATCACCTCCGCCACGGACAGCGCCCGAGCGCCCAGCAGCGCCCCCTGGGCCAGTTCCATGGCCCGTTCCGCCGGCATGCCCCTGGGATAGAACTCGGCGCGGCTGGAGAGGGCGGCTCCCTGTGATGCCGCCACCGCGAGGCGCAGCAAGCGATGGTTGCTCAGCCCGGCGAAGGAGTCGGGCGCGGCCACGGCGCGGATGCGCTCCAGGGCGCGCACCGGCGACAGGAGCGGCTGCAGCTCGGCGCACTCGTCGGCCAGTTGACCCAATGCCTCGGCGTAATCGGCCAGTTCCTCCCCTCGTTCCTGGGTGTTGTCGGCAATGAGAATACGCTTGCCCGAGCGGCGCAGGGTCCAGCGCGATTGCTGACGGCTGAGCTCGGTCTCCACCGCGGCCCGCACCACCGCCTGGGCGGTGCGCTCCCGCTTCGGCGAGGGCTGAACCGACCCCCGGCGCAGCAGAAGGGTTTCCGCCAGCTCCATGGCGGTCATCAAACCGCCGTTGTCCGCGAGGAGCTGGGCGATATCGTTGCGCAACTGGGTGATGAACTTGTTCTTGCCCCACTGGTTGAGGACGCGGGTCTGAATAGCGCGCGCCTTTGCGGTCTCGATACCGACCTCCGCCCCCAAACTCACCAGGGTGGGCCAGTGCACGTTATGAGCGCCCCTGGGCGCCTCGCTGTCAAGCCGCCCTAAGTACTCGTTCAGAAAGGCGGTGCGGACAGGGTCGCTGGCCTTGTGGTTCTTGGGCATCACGACGGCGAAGAGCTGGTCGACGCTGAGCAGCAGGCTATCGTTCTTCGGTAGCGGTTGGGCCTGGGGCTCGGCCCCGAGTCGCTGTTGCAGTCTGGCGAGCAATTCCGAGAGCTCACGGCGGGTCTGGGTGCCGACACCGGTCATGCGTACCAGTTCGTTGCGCGGCAAGCGAATCAGTTCGCCAACGCTATTGATGTTGAGCCGGCTCAAGGTATCCAGCGCTTGCGGGGAAAGGGGGAGCAGGCCGATCTGGGTGTCGAGCTGCGCCTCTTCCACGGGACAGGCTCCCTGTTTTTCCGGCTCCTCCGGGTGTTGGGTCGCTTGGCGCGCCTGAAGGAAAATCTGGTGCCAGGCGCGACGCATCTCTTCTGCATTGCCGAAGCGTTGCTTGACGTCGCGCGCCAATGCCCTGCGGAAGAAATCGGCCATGACCTCCCGCACGCTCGGATCGAAAATGGTCGCGTCGATCTCCAGCGCGCCTTCGATGAGGGGCGGCATGCCCTCGCCACTGGTCCACGCAGGCAAAGTGCCGGTGGCCATCTCATAGAGCGTCAGGGCGGTGGCGAAGCGTTCGGCATAGTCGTCCCAACGGCGCCGGCCCGGGTCGCGGATAAAGGGGTCCATGTAGGCGATCGTTCCGGCGGTGAAATTCTCGGCGCTGACGCTCGACAGCGAGAAGTCGAAAAGGACTAGATGCAACTGACTGCCTTGCATCATCAGACCGATGTTTTCCGGCTTGATGTCGCGGTGTGAGATGCCTTTCTCTTCGAGATGGCAGACGGCGCTGAGCAAGTCGTCGCCGAAGCGCTCCAAGAGTTCGAGCTGGACTGCGCCCTGTTCGCGCAGACGCCGGGCCAGGGTGCCTTCGCTTGCATAATCGATCAACAGCCCGGTGTGGCCGACGAACTCCTGGGTTTGGTGGTGAGCGACGATGGCCTGATGGCGAAGCTTGTGCAGAGTCTCCCCCTCGCTCCTTAGCCGCTTGTTGTGCTCGATGTCTGCGGCGAGCTTGAGCACGCGCTCCTGACCCTCATGCTCGACCACAAAGGCCACCGAGCTGGCGCCGCGACCGAGCCGCTTCTTGATGAGGATGCCGCCGTCGAAGAAATCGCCAGGGATAGCCTCGGTGGGATCGTTCCGGCGCTGGTTGTCAGGACGGGTGATCTCGTCCTCGACCAGGTTCAGGTATTCCATGAGCTCGTCGACCGAACCGATACGGCTGCCCACATCGGGATGGGTGGCGTACTGGATGAGATCCTGCAGCTCCTGTCCCGCGCCGTTCAGCTCATCGGTGATCTGCAGGCCCTTTCCGCGACTGAGTTTGTCTTGCAGCTCCAGGTCGTTCTGGGCGGGGGGCTTTCCCGAGAACAGCAGGTAAGCGATGGCGCCCAGGGAGAAAACATCCAGATAGACGGCATCGGTATCGGCTGAAGAGTGGGCTTCCAAGGCCAAATAGGGCCCCGCCTCCTCCTGCACCAGGCAGCTCAGGCGGCTGAGGGCCGTCAGATGCCGAATCTCGGTTTCGAAGGAGCGGTCGGCGGTAGACCAGTTACCGATCTTGACCGAGAAAGCGCCCTCATCCTTGGCATTAACATAAATGCTCTGTGGACTGAGGGCGCGATGGTAGAGACGCTGCGCATGGGCGAATCGCACCGCCTCGGCAATCTGCCGCATCAGGCTTAAGGCATCCAGGACGTCGAGCCGCCGGTCGGCGCCGAGGCCGGTCATGAAGTGATCGAGGCGTGTAGAGGCGGGATCATGCTCGAAAACCAGCGCCGGCCCCTGGTCGTGCTGTTGGTATTCGCGGGCGCGCAGTATGCCCGGATGTTCGATCCCTTCGAGCAGCCGGAATTCCAGCTTGGCTGCTTTTTGAAGGGTTTCCGCATCCTGCGCCGACTTGCCCTGGATGAGGTAGATGCGAATGCGGCGCTGGATGCCGGTCTCGGAATGGGTCGCGAGCCAATCCTGGAAATGGTCCGCCTCGTCTATGAGTTCGGTCAGCTCATACAGCCCGACGCGGCGCGCCCGCAAAGACTCCTTGATGCCCGCCTCCTCCAGGGCTCGGGAGACGGCCTTGGAGGTGGGCCGATCGAGCCTCTTGTGGGTCCAATACTCATCGATCCGGCGCAATTCATCGAGCACCGTCTTGCGGGTACACACCTGCTGCCTGGCAGGGCCCTGCAGCTTGTTGACCACATTTTCCGCCGACAGGAACACGAGGGTATTGATGAACGGGATCGATGCATTTCGCGCCGAACGCTGATTTTTCAGGAGCGAGGCGAGCTTTTTCGCCTTGCGGTCGGCCAAGAGGCGCGGATTGTCGAATGCCTTGCAGTGTCCCTTGTGCGTCCATACCCAGATTCCGGCATCGCCGCTGATCTCGCCCGGCTGGGACTTGATCTCGACCAGAAACAACCCCTTGGGCGTAAGCACCAGGAGGTCCACTTCATTGATGGAGCCATCCTGGGCGATGAACTCGAAATTCGCCCAGGCGCGATAGGGCTCGTGGTCGGGGAGCTCGGCGCGCAGAAACTCTAAAGCCTCGCGCTCCCAGGAGAAATCCGAGGGAGTGATCTGTTTCCAGAGTTTATCCATTACTCGTC
>JAFGTZ010000415.1 GCA_016938795.1 Chromatiaceae bacterium
CCGGCCAGCTCGATGGCCGCCTCCATGGTCTCGCGCGTGCGAATCTCGCCGATCAGCACCACGTCCGGGGCCTCGCGCAGCACGCTCTTGAGCGCATTGGCGTAGCTCTTGGTATCGCTGCCGATTTCGCGCTGACTGATGATGCACTGCTTGTGCGGATGCACAAACTCGATCGGATCCTCGATGGTGACGATATGGCCTGAGGAGCTGCTGTTGCGATGATCGAGCATGGCCGCGAGCGTGGTGGACTTGCCTGAGCCCGTCGCCCCAACCATGAGCAGGATGCCGCGCTTGTGCATGATGAGCTTGGAGAGAATGGGCGGCAGACCGAGCTCGGCGCAGCTTGGAATGCTGGTGCGGATATAGCGCAGCACCATGGAAGGATAGCCGCGCTGGTGATAGATATTGACGCGAAAGCGCGCGCGGGCTTCGAGCGCGATGGCGAAATCGAGTTCAAGCTCTTCCTCGAAGGCCTTGACCTTTTCGGCATCGAGCAGGGAATAGACGGCCTCGCGACACACCGAGGGCGAGAGTGCCGTCTCGCCGATGGCGCGAAAGTTGCCGTCGATCTTGATCTTTACCGGCATGCCGGGGGTGAAGAAGAGATCCGAGGCATTGTGCCGGATCATCATTTCAAGGTAAGGGGTGATATCCATGGCCATGGGGAGACCTCGTGAGGCTGGAATCGGCTGCGCCCGCGCTTATTGGAACGCCTGCGGTTCGTCGTCATCGTTGACGATCTGGAACTCGTCGCCATCGGCAAAGTGATCGTGGGTGCGCGCCTCCTGCCCTTGGAGCTTGATCATGAGGCGCAGCTCGTTCATGGAGTCGGCGTTACGCAACGCGTCTTCATAGGTGATCTTGCCGGCCTCGTAGAGATCGAACAGCGACATGTCGAAGGTCTGCATGCCGATTTCGCGCGAGCGCTTCATGATTTCCTTGATGCCCGAGACATCGCCCTTGAAGATCAGATCCTGAATGAGCGGCGAATTGATCATGATTTCCACCGCCGGGATGCGCCCCCCGTCCAGACAGGGCAGCAGACGCTGCGAGACGATGGCGCGCAAATTGAGCGAAAGATCCATGAGCAGCTGATTGCGCCGCTCCTCGGGAAAGAGGTTGATGATGCGATCGAGCGCCTGGTTGGCGCTGTTGGCGTGCAGGGTCGAGAGACAGAGATGCCCGGTCTCGGCAAAGTTGATGGCGTGCTCCATGGTCTCGCGGGTGCGAATCTCGCCGATGAGAATGACATCGGGCGCCTGACGCAGGGTGTTGATGAGCGCCGCATCCCAGCTTTCGGTATCCACTCCCACCTCGCGCTGGGTGACCAGACAGCGCTCATGCGGATGGACGTACTCGATGGGATCCTCGATGGTGACGATATGGCCCTGGGAGTGCCGGTTGCGATAGCCAAGCATGGCGGCGAGCGAGGTCGATTTACCTGATCCGGTGCCGCCCACCATGAGCACCAAGCCGCGCTTGCTCATGACGATTTCGTGCAGCACGGGCGGAAGGTTCAGATCCTCGATGCGCGGAATAGTGGCGTTGATGGTTCGCAGTACCGCGCCCGTGAGGCCCTGCTGCACGAAGACATTGACGCGAAAGCGCCCGATGCCCTGCGGATTAATGGCGAAGTTGCATTCCTTTTGCTGATCGAAGTCACGGATCTGGCGGTCGTTCATGATGGAGCGCACCAGAATGTTGGTCTGGGCGCCGGTCAGGATCTGTTCGCTGAGCGGCGTGACCTGACCGTCAATCTTGCAGGCGGGCGGAAAGCCGGCGGTGATGAAAAGGTCCGATCCCTTTCTGTTCATCATGGTGCGCAGACAATCGAGCATGAACTTCGCGGCTTGTTGACGATCCATGGCGAATCCTCACATAGAGTCGAGATTCCAGAGTGTATACCAATCACCGATGGATTTATCGGGGGAGAGCAGATGGCAGAAGGCAGAGGGCTGGCGGCTGGATGGCGCACACAAAAAAGCCCCTGCCGTCTCTTGCCCGGCAGGGGCTTGGTCAAGCGCCTCGGCGATGCCCTAGCGCGGCAGGTCGGAGTGTCCCATGAGCCACTCATCGACCGCGCGGGCGCACTGGCGGCCCTCGCGGATGGCCCAGACCACCAGCGACTGACCACGGCGCATGTCGCCCGCAGCAAAGACGCCCTCGACACTGGTGTGATAGGCGCGCGCGCCCTCGGTGTCGCCCTTCACATTGCCGCGCGCATCGAGTTCCAGCCCGGCGCCCGCGCGCAGCTCCTCGATCATGCCCTCGTGCACCGGATGCACAAAGCCCATGGCGAGCAGCACCAGATCGGCCCTGAGTTCGCCCTCGCTGCCGGGAATCTCCTCCATGCGCCAGCGTCCCTCGGCGTCTTTCTCCCAGCGCACCTGGCAATACTTGAGCGCCGTCACCTGACCCTCGGCATCGCCCGCGAAGCCCTTGGTGGCGATGTTCCACATCCGCGTGCAGCCCTCTTCCTGCGAGCTTGAGGTGCGCAGCTTGTTCGGCCAGTTCGGCCAGGTGAGACCCTTGTCCTCCTTCTCGGGCGGACGGTCGAGAATCTCGATCTGGGTGACGCTGGCCGCGCCGTGCCGCACCGAGGTGCCGATGCAGTCCGAGCCGGTGTCGCCACCGCCCACCACCACTACGTGCTTGCCCTCGGCGCTGATGAAGTCGTCGTCGGGCACATGCACACCCTGCACGCGCTTGCTGTTGCGGCTGAGAAACTCCATGGCGAAGTGGATGCCGGCAAAGCTGCGCCCCGGCACGTCGAGATCGCGCGGCTTCTCCGAGCCGCCGGCGAGCACCACGGCGTCGTAGTCCTCGCGCAGCTTCGCCATGGGCAGATCGACGCCGACATGGGTGTTGGTGTGGAACTCCACCCCCTCGGTGCGCATCTGCGCCATGCGCCGGTCAATCAGACGCTTGTTGAGCTTGAAGTCGGGGATGCCATAGCGCAACAGACCGCCAATGCGATCTTCCTTCTCGTAGATGGCCACCTCGTGACCAGCGCGCGCGAGCTGCTGCGCGGTGGCCAGCCCCGCCGGACCCGAGCCGACCACGGCCACGCGCTTGCCGGTGCGCCGCTCGGGCACCTGCGGCTTGATCCAGCCCTCGTCCCAGGCGCGATCAACGATGGCGCACTCGATGCTTTTGATGGTGACCGGCTTATCGTCGATGTTGAGCGTGCAGGACGTCTCGCAGGGCGCCGGACAGATGCGCCCGGTGAACTCGGGAAAGTTGTTGGTCGAGTGCAGCACCTCGATGGCCGCGCGCCAGTCGCCCCGGTACACCAGATCGTTCCAGTCCGGAATGATGTTGTTGACCGGGCAGCCCTGATGACAGAAGGGAATACCACAGTCCATGCAGCGCGCGCCCTGCTCGCGGAGTTCGGACTCGGCGAGCGGGATGACGAATTCGTCATAGTGCACAACCCGATCGCCGACCGGCGCATAACGCCGGTCGCGACGGTCGAATTCCATGAATCCGGTCGGCTTACCCATGGTCGAGAATCCCCTTCAGCTGCGTGTTCGGCTTTGGCGGACGGCTCTGGTTCGCCTGCATCTCCTCCAGGGCGCGCCGGTAGTCCACCGGCATCACCTTCACGAAGCGCGGCAGCCAGGCCGCCCAGTCGTCGAGAATGCGGCGCGCGACCGCCGAGTTGGTGTAGTGCAAATGGCGTTCGATGAGCAGGCGCAGTCGGCGCGCGTCATGGCGGGTCATGTCGCGGCTGAGATCCACCCGGCCATGCGTCTCCAGATCGCCGCCCTGGTGATCGAGCGCCTCCAGCGCATCGGCCTCCTCGGCGACGGGCTCCAGCTCGACCATGGCCAGATTGCAGCGCTCGGCAAAGCGTCCATCCTCGTCGAGCACATAGGCCACGCCGCCCGACATGCCGGCGGCGAAGTTGCGCCCGGTCGGACCGAGCACCACGGCGATACCGCCGGTCATGTACTCGCAGCCGTGATCGCCCACGCCCTCGACCACCGCCGTGGCGCCCGAGTTGCGCACACAGAAGCGCTCACCCGCCACGCCCCGGAAGAAACACTCGCCGGTGATGGCGCCGTAGAGCACGGTGTTGCCCACGATGATGTTGTCTTCGGCGCGCGCGATGGCCGACTCGGCAGGCGGATAGATGAGGATGCGCCCACCCGAGAGCCCCTTGCCGACATAGTCGTTGCCTTCACCCTCCAGCTCCAGGGTGATGCCGCGCGCGAGCCAGGCGCCGAACGACTGACCGGCGGTGCCCTTGGCCTTGATGTGAATGGTGCCGTCGGGCAGCCCGGCATGACCGTAACGCTCGGCCACACGCCCCGAGAGCAGGGCGCCGAGGGTGCGGTTGTAGTTCTTCACTGGGGTCTCGATGCGCACCGCCTCGCCCCGCTCCAGCGCGGGCGCGGCCTCGCGGATGAGCACATGATCGAGCGCCTTGTCGAGCCCGTGATCCTGCGTCTCGCAGTGGTGGATGGCCACCTCGGAACCGACCTTGGGCTTGGCGAAGAGACGCGAATAGTCGAGCCCGCGCGCCTTCCAGTGGTCGATGGCGCGGCGCATCTCCAGGCGGTCGGACTGGCCGATCATCTCGTCCATGGTGCGGAAGCCAAGCCGCGCCATGAGCGCACGCACCTCTTCGGCGACGAAGAAGAAATAGTTGATGACGTGCTCGGGCTTGCCGGTGAAGCGCTTGCGCAGCTCCGGGTCCTGGGTGGCCACGCCCACCGGGCAGGTGTTGAGATGACACTTGCGCATCATCAGACAGCCCTCGACGATGAGCGGCGCAGTGGCGAAGCCGAATTCGTCGGCCCCGAGCAGGGCGCCGATGACCACATCGCGCCCGGTGCGCATGCCGCCATCGACCTGCACCGCGATGCGCCCGCGCAGCCGGTTGAGCACCAGGGTCTGGTGGGTCTCGGCGAGACCGATTTCCCAGGGCGAGCCGGCGTGCTTGATCGAGGTGAGCGGGCTTGCGCCGGTGCCGCCGTCATAGCCCGAAATGGTCACATGATCGGCATGCGCCTTGGAGACGCCAGCCGCCACGGTGCCGACGCCAATCTCGGACACCAGCTTGACCGAGATGCGCGCCTTGGGGTTGACGTTCTTCAGGTCGTGAATGAGCTGCGCCAGATCCTCGATGGAATAGATGTCGTGATGCGGCGGCGGCGAAATCAGCCCCACGCCCGGGGTGGAGTGACGCACCCGCGCGATCTGGGCATTCACCTTGTGGCCGGGCAGCTGACCGCCCTCGCCGGGCTTGGCGCCCTGGGCGATCTTGATCTGGATGTCGTCAGCGTTGACCAGATACTCGGTGGTCACGCCAAAGCGTCCCGAGGCCACCTGCTTGATGGCCGAACGCTCCGGGTTGGGCGAACCATCGGGCAGCGGGTTGAAGCGCTCGGGCTCCTCGCCGCCCTCGCCGGTGTTCGACTTGCCGCCGATGGCGTTCATCGCCTTCGCAAGCGTCGAGTGCGCCTCGTAGCTGATCGAGCCAAAGGACATGGCGCCGGTGGCGAAGCGCTTGACGATGTCCTTGGCCGGTTCGACCTCGTCGAGCGGAATCGGCTCGGGCGCCCACTGGAAGTCCATGAGCCCGCGCAGGGTCAGCAGCCGCTCGCTCTGTTCGTTGATCAGGCGCGAGAACTCGGCGAAGGTCCGGGCATCATTGGCGCGCGTGGCGTGCTGGAGCTTGGCGATGGTCTCCGGGGTCCAGACATGATCCTCGCCGCGCAGCCGGAAGGCGTAGTCGCCGCCCACATCGAGATGCTTGCGATAGATGTGCCCGTTGCCATAGGCCTGACTGTGCCAGCGCACCGCCTCCTCGGCCACCTCGGCGAGCCCCACGCCCTCGACCCGGCCATGGGTGCCGGTGAAGTACTGACGCACAAAGTCGCTGTTGAGCCCCACGGCGTCGAAGATCTGCGCGCCGCAATAGGACTGGAAGGTCGAGATGCCCATCTTTGACATCACCTTCAGCAGCCCCTTGCCGACCGCCTTGATGTAGCGATACTGCGCCTCCTCGAAGGTCAGCCGCTCGGGCAGACGCGCGAGCAGCGACTGGATGGTGTCGAAGGCCAGATAGGGGTTGATGGCCTCGGCGCCATAGCCCGCGAGGGTGGCGAAGTGGTGCACCTCAAGCGCCGCGCCGGTCTCCACCACCAGGCCCGAGCTGGTGCGCAGCCCGCGCCGGATAAGATGATGATGCACCGCCGAGGTGGCGAGCAGCGCCGGAATGGGGATGCAGTCGCGGTTGGTGTTGCGATCGGAGAGGATGAGGATGTTGAAGCCCGCGAGCACGGCCTCCTCGGCCTCGCGGCAGAGACGCTCCAGCGCCCCGGCCATGCCCGCCGCACCCTCGCTTGCCGCGTAGACCATATGCAGCGTGGTGGTGCGGAAGGCGCCGCCCGAGTTGTCCTCGATGTGGCGCACCCGCTCCAGATCCTCGTTGGTCAGCACCGGCTGGTTGACCTCCAGACGCCAGTGCTTGCCCGCCTCGTTGAGGCCGAGCAGGTTGGGACGCGGGCCGATGAGCGACACCAGCGACATCACCAGCTCTTCGCGGATGGGGTCGATGGGCGGATTGGTGACCTGGGCGAAGTTCTGCTTGAAATAGGTCGAGAGATGCTTCGAGCGCGCCGAGAGCACCGAGGGCGGATTGTCCGCGCCCATGGAGCCGATCGCCTCCTGTCCGGTCATCACCATGGGGGTGAGCAGGAACTTCACATCCTCCTGGCTGTAGCCGAAGGCCTGCTGGGCGTCGAGCAGGGTGGCCTCGTCGGGCGCCATGGGCGCGACATCGGTCGGCAGCTCATCGAGATGGATCTGGGTGCGGGCCAGCCACTCGCGATAGGGTTGCGCGCTCGCCAGCTCGGTCTTGAGTTCGGCATCGTCGATGATGCGCCCCTCTTCCAGGTCGATGAGAAACATCTTGCCCGGTTGCAGCCGCCACTTGCGAACGATGCGCTCCTCGGCGATGTCGAGCACGCCCATTTCCGAGGCCATGATCACCAGATCATCCTTGGTGACCAAGTAGCGCGCCGGGCGCAGACCGTTGCGATCGAGCGTGGCGCCGATCTGGCGCCCATCGGTGAAGGCCACCGCCGCCGGCCCGTCCCAGGGCTCCATGAGCGCGGCGTGATACTCGTAGAAGGCGCGCCGCTCGGCGTCCATCTGCTTGTTGCCCGACCAGGCCTCGGGGATGAGGATCATCATGGCGTGCGCGAGCGAATAGCCGCCCATCACCAGCAGTTCGAGCGCGTTGTCGAAGCAGGCCGAGTCGGACTGACCCTCGGGAATGAGCGGCCAGATGGAGTCCAGATCCTCGCCCAGGATCTCCGAGCGCATGGTGTGACGACGCGCCGCCATCCAGTTGACATTGCCGCGCACCGTGTTGATCTCGCCGTTGTGGCAGATCATGCGGAAGGGCTGCGCCAGATCCCAGGTCGGGAAGGTGTTGGTCGAGAAGCGCTGATGCACCAGCGCCAGGGCCGACTCGAAGCGCTCATCGCTCAGATCGAGATAGTACTTGCCGACCTGATCGGCAAGCAGCATGCCCTTGTAGTTGATGGTGCGCGAGGACATGGAGACCACGTAGTAGGCGGTCTTGTCGAAGCCGGCCTCGCGAATCTCGTTGTCCATGCGCTTGCGGATGACAAAGAGCCGGCGCTCGAAGCTGTCCTGATCGGGGCAGTTCGCGCCGCGCGCGACGAACACCTGACGCACCACCGGCTCGCTCGGCAGCACGCTCTCGCCGAGATCGCTGTTATCGACCGGCACATCGCGCCAGCCCAGCACGCGCTGCCCGCCCTCGGC
>JAFGTZ010000416.1 GCA_016938795.1 Chromatiaceae bacterium
AAGGTGACCACCGCGCCCTCGCGCGCCAGCACGAAGGCATCGGCCACCAGGGCGCGGAAGGCGGCGGCGTGGCGGATGTCGTGATCGGCGGGCATGACCAGCAGCACCGGATCCTCGCCGCCGCGCTGGGCGGCGAGCGCCGCGAGCGTCAGGGCCGGCGCCGTATTGCGCCCCTTGGGTTCGAGAATGATGCCCGCAGGCGCGCGCCCCATGAGCCGAAACTGCTCGGCAACCAGAAAGCGATGGGCGTCGTTGCACACCACCAGCGGATCGCGCAGCGCAAGCGCCGCGCGCGGATGTTCCTCGGCCAGCCCGTTGAGTCGGCGCACGGTTTCCTGGAGCATGCTGTGCTCGCTTGTGAGCGGCAGAAACTGCTTGGGATAGGCCTCGCGTGAGAGCGGCCAGAGACGGGTACCGGAACCACCGGAGAGAATGACGGGTTGCAGGAACATGGGCGACACAGAACTCCGTTGCCAGGAATGGGCAAAGGGTGGAGATTAGCGCACGGGGCCCCCATTGGGTCAAACGCCAAGAGCCGCCAAGGAGACCGACAGGGTGAATCACGAACTCAACCACCTGAGCCAGTTGGTGCGACAGGTTGCCGCCGAGGAGATCCTGGCGCGCTTCACCGAGGCGCGCGTCTCCACCAAAAGCGACGGCAGTCTGGTCACCGAGACCGATGTGGCCGTGCAGCGCCGCCTGGGCGAGGCGCTCGCGCGCGACTTTCCGGGCGTGGTGCTGCTCGGCGAGGAGATGAGCGCCGAGGAACAGGCGGCCTGTCTCGACGCGCCCGAGTTCTGGGCGCTCGACCCGCTCGACGGCACCAGCAACTACGCTCGGGGCTTTCCCGGCTTTGCGGTCTCGCTCGCGCTCATCCGACAGGGCCGGGTGGAGCTGGGTCTGGTGCTCGACCCGCTGCGCGACGAGTGCTTCAGCGCCGCGCTGGGCGCGGGCGCCTGGCTCAACGGCGCGCCCATCCGCCCCTTTGCGCCGAGTGAATCGCTCGGCGACTGCCTCGCCATGATCGACCTTAAACGTCTGCCCGCCGAGACGCGCGCCGCCCTGTTCGCCCCCGGCGGCTTTCGCTCGCAGCGCAATCTCGGCGCGGTGGCGCTGGAGTGGTGCTGGCTTGCGAGCGGGCGCGTGCAGCTCTATCTGCACGGCAGCCAGCGGATCTGGGACTATGCCGCCGGACGCCTCATCGCCACCGAGGCCGGCGCGCCCTCGCACCTCTATCACAAGGCGCAAGGCCGCGAGGACAACCGCTTCGGCCTCGACGCGCGTCTGGCCATCGCCGCCGCCAGCGAGCCATTACTGGAGCACTGGCGCGACTTTTTGGCGCCCGCTCTGCCCTTTGTTCGAGATGCATAGACTGGAGGCGTTCCATGTTGCAACCCGCCATGAAAACCGGCCATTTCACCTATGCCGACTATTGCCGCTGGCCCGAGGACGAACGCTGGGAGCTCATCGACGGCGAGGCCTACGCCATGGCCCCGGCGCCCTCGCGAATTCACCAGGAGTTTG
>JAFGTZ010000417.1 GCA_016938795.1 Chromatiaceae bacterium
GAGAGCGATTCGAGCACATGCTGCCAGGGACGCACCGCCCCGGGCGAGCGAATCCAGAGGGTCGCGTCGTGATCGAGCGCGCGCAGCAAATCCGGCACCAGGCGCTCGGGCGCCCAGTCGCCACCGCCGATGACATTACCGGCGCGCACACTGGCGACCTGAATGCCAGCCTCGGCGAAAAAGGCGCTCCGATACGCCTGAGTCACCAGCTCGGCAGCGGCCTTGCTGCTGGAGTACGGGTCATGGCCGCCGAGCGGATCGTTTTCGCGATAGGGCCAGACCCATTCGCGATTCTCATAGCATTTGTCGGTTGTCACCACGACCAGGGCGCGCACGCTCGGGCATCGGCGCACGGCCTCCAGCAGATGCACCGTCCCCATGACATTGACGGCATAGGTCGCGACCGGATCGGCATAGCCCGCGCGCACCAGCGGTTGCGCGGCGAGATGGAAAACGATCTCGGGTGCGGCGTCCAGAATGGCCCGGTTCAGGGCCGGCGGATCACGCACGTCGCCGATGACATGCCCCGACAGACACTCAGCCAGATGCGCGACCCTGAAGAGATTGGGCGTGGTCGGCGGTTCGAGTGCATAGCCGTAGACCTCAGCGCCCAGCTCGGCCAGCCAGAGCGTCAGCCAGCCGCCCTTGAAGCCGGTGTGCCCGGTGATGAGCACCCGACGGTTCTGCCAAAACCCGGCCTTCATTCCCAGAGCTTCCAGGGCGCCCGGCCCGAGGCCCAGAGCGACTCAAGATGGTTTTTATCGCGCAGCGTATCCATGGGCTGCCAGAATCCCCGGTGCTCGAAGGCCATGAGCTGCCCCTGGGCGCTAAGACGCGGCAGCGTCCCCGCCTCCCAGCCGGTCTGATCGCCGTCGATGAGGTCGATACAGCGAGGCGAGAGCACGAAAAAACCGCCATTGATCAAGCCTTCACCCTCCAGGGGCTTTTCAATAAAGCCCGTGACCTCCGAGCCCGAACGCTCGATGGCCCCGTAGCGCGCCGGGGCGGGAAC
>JAFGTZ010000060.1 GCA_016938795.1 Chromatiaceae bacterium
AAAAACTGATGTGCAATAAGTATAGAAAGACACGCATCGGACAAAACGCGCTACTCTATTGAGCAAGCGCAACATGACTATTCGCCGCCGTCATGAAGTATGCCCCTCAGATGCTTGGAGCAACGCACCCGGATCTGTCCCGGCCTGATCATCTGCTTTGGGCGGCCACTACCGCCATGGGACAGTTGCTCTCGGGCGAGGATCTCCATCTCACCATCGGTGCGGCCCTGGCAACGCTTGGGCAGGCCGTGGATGCCGACCGCGTCTATATCTTCGAAAATCATCTCGATCCGGACAGCGGCGCGCCCCTCATGAGCCAGCGCCACGAGTGGTGCGCGGCGAGCGCCGAGGCGCAGATCGACAATCCCGACCTGCAAAACATCTCCTACGAGCAGGTCTGCATCCGCTGGTATCACAGCCTCGCCGTCGGCCAGGCGGTCGCGGGCCTGGTGCGCGACTTTCCGCCCTCCAAGCGCCCCCTGCTGGAGGCCCAGTCGATCCGCTCCATTCTGGCCCTGCCCATCCAGATCGGCAGCCAGTTCTGGGGCTTTATTGGCTTTGACGACTGCCGCACCGATCGGCTCTGGACGCCCATGGAACATCAGGTGCTGCGCGCCACAGCGGCGGCGCTTGGCAATGCCTACGTGCGTCTCAAGGTTGAGGAAACCCTCTGTGCCAATCAGGCGCAGTATCAGATAGCGGTGCGCGCCGGGCAGGTGGGGGTCTGGAACTGGGATCTGCGCACCAACGCCATCGATCTCGATCCGCAGCTCAAGCAGATGCTCGGCTACGAGGACGCGGAGATTCGCAATCACATCGAGGACTGGGGCCAGCATGTGCACCCGGAGGATCGCGAGCGCGTCATGGCGGCGGTTCGGGATCATCTCGACGGACGCACCCCGGAGTATCAGGTCGAACACCGCATGCTGCACAAGGATGGCAGCCTGCGCTGGTTTCTGGCGCGTGGCATTGCGGTGCGCGAGGCCAACGGCAAACCCTGCCGCATGCTGAGCACGGATACCGATATCACCGAGCTGCGCCAGTCGCGCGAACGCGAGCGTCTCGCCGGGGTGGTCTTCGACGCCGCCTAGGAGTCCATCATCGTCACCGATGCGCGGGGCCAGATCGTCGCGGTCAATCCGGCCTTCACACGCATCAGTGGCTACAGCGAGGCCGAGGTGGTGGGACGCAACCCGCGCCTGCTTCAGTCCGGGCGTCAGTCGCCGAGCTTCTACGCGGCCCTGTGGCAGAGCCTCGAACGTAACGGCGTCTGGCACGGCGAGTTCTGGAACCGGCGCAAGGATGGCGAACTCTATCTGGCGCTCGCCACCATCAGCGCGGTGCGCGACACTCAGGGGCGCGTCAGTCACTATGTGGGCATCGCCACCGACATTACCGGGCAGAAGGAGGCCGAGCAGCGCATCGAGCATCTGGCCTATTACGATGCCCTGACCGAGTTGCCCAATCGCACCCTGCTGACCCAGCGCGCCGAGCTGGCTCTGTCCATGGCAACCCAGCTGGACAAGCCACTTGCCGTGCTCTTTCTCGATCTCGACCGCTTCAAGGAGGTCAACGACTCGCTCGGGCATCCCGAGGGTGATGCGCTGCTGTTGCAGGCCGCCGCGCGCTTGCGCGCCCTGGTGCGTGACACCGACACGCTCAGCCGACTGGGGGGCGATGAGTTCGTGCTGCTGCTGCCTGGAGCCGAGGAGTCAGGCACACTCAAGGTGGCGGAGAAGATTCTCGCAGCCTTTCGCGCGCCCTTCAGTCTCAGCGGCCACCCGCTTGGCATCACCATCTCGATCGGCATCGCCATCTTTCCGCACGATGGCCAAAACGTCGATGAGCTGCTCAAGAATGCCGACACCGCCCTGCATCGCGCCAAGCAGAACGGACGCAATCAGCTTGAGTTCTACGACCGGACGATGAATGTCGCCACCTTCGAGCGCCTCATGCTCGAATCCGAGCTGCGCCAGGCCCAGCAGGGCCGCCAGTTACGCGCCTTTTATCAGCCCAAGATCCGTCTGTCTGATGGGCAACTGGTGGGCGCCGAGGCGCTGGTGCGCTGGCAGCATCCCAAACGCGGCCTGGTTCCTCCCGGCCACTTCATTCCCGTGGCCGAAACCAGCGGCCTCATCGTCGAGCTGGGCGAATGGATGCTCGATGAGGTCTGCGCACAACTGGCGCACTGGCGCCAAGAGGGGCTTGCCCTGATCAGCGTGGCGGTCAATCTGGGCGCCCGCCACTTTCGCGAACCCGACCTCGTCGACCGTATCCGCGAGCGGCTCGCACGCCATGGCCTGCCCGCCCATTGTCTGGAGCTGGAACTGACCGAATCCGTGCTGCTCGACAATGCCCCGCAGATTGGCGCCTCGCTTGCAGCCCTCGAACACCTCGGCGTGGGGCTTGCCATCGACGACTTCGGCACCGGCTACTCCAGCCTGGGCTATCTCAAGCGCCTGCCGCTCACCACCCTCAAGATCGACCGCAGCTTTGTGCAGGATCTGGAAACCGACCCCGACGACCGCGTGCTTGCCGCCACCATCGTGGCGCTCGGCCACAGCCTGGAGCTGGAGATCGTGGCCGAGGGGGTGGAAAGCGAGGCGCAGCGCCGCCTGCTGCTGGAGCAGGGCTGCGATCTGGCGCAAGGCTATCTGTTCAGCCCGGCGGTGCCGGCGGACGA
>JAFGTZ010000418.1 GCA_016938795.1 Chromatiaceae bacterium
CCCCGTGGCCATCACCCAGCCCGGAGCGGTCAAGGAATACCAAACAACTGCTTTGCGATTGGTCTACATCAACCCGCCACAGGAGGAGAGCGCGAGCGGCGCATCAGCGCCCAGCTTCGCGCAACACGCCCATGACTCAAGACACCCAAGCCGACCCCCAGGGTCTCGACATGACGCTCGCAAGCGGCATCGCGGCCTTCGAATCGAAGCAATTTTCGCGCGCCGGCGCCCTGCTCGGGCCACTGGCCGAACAGGGTGATCCGGAGGCCCAATATCGCATCGCTATCATGGCCCAGAACGGGCTTGGCATGGTGGCCAATCCAGCGCTGGCCTTGCGCTACATGCGCGCTGCCGCCGAGGCGGGGCTCGGGCTCGCGCAGCATGGTCTGGGCTTCATGTACATGGAGGGCGAGTGCACCGCGCCCGATCCCGAACAGGCCGTGGCCTGGTTCAGTCGCGCGGCCGATCAGGGGCTCATCGGCTCGCTCACCACCCTGGCCATGATGTACGAGCAGGGACGCGGCGTGGAGCGCAACCAGGCCGAGGCGGATCGACTCTATCGGCTGGCCGGCTTCGAAGAACGTTAAGACTCATGGCGCGCCGCCTGATCGAGCGCACGCAGACGTTCGAGCTTCTCGCGCAGGCGAATCTCCAGCCCCCGATCCACGGGCGCGTAATAGCGCCGCTCGCCGAGCGCCTCGGGGAAATAGGTCTCGCCCGCTGCATAGGCGTGCGGCTCGTCGTGGGCATAGCGATAGGCGCGCCCATGACCCAGCTCCTTCATGAGCGCAGTCGGGGCATTGCGCAGATGCAGGGGCACGGGCAGGGAGCCCGAGGAGCGCGCCTCGGCAAGCGCGGCCTTCCAGGCGGTATAGACGGCATTGCTCTTCGCGGCGCAGGCCAGATAAAGCGTTGCCTGCGCCAGCGCCAGTTCACCCTCGGGCGAACCAAGCCGCGCCTGCGCCTCCCAGGCGTCGATGGCGAGCGCCAGGGCGCGCGGATCGGCATTGCCGATGTCTTCGCTTGCAATGCGCACCAGCCGACGCGCCAGATAGAGCGGATCGCAACCGCCGTCAATCATGCGCGCCAGCCAATAGAGGGCGGCATCCGGAGCCGAGCCGCGCACCGCCTTGTGCAGCGCCGAGATCTGGTCATAGAAGAGATCGCCGCCCCGGTCAAAACGGCGCACCGAATCGCCCAGTACGGACTCCACCGCAACGCGACCGATGCGCCCCTCGCGCGCGGCGGCAGCGGCCAGTTCGAGCAGATTGAGCGCACGTCGGGCATCGCCGTCGGCAGCGCGCGCGATGAGCGCCGCCGCCTCGTCATCGAGCCCCAGCCCGCGTGCGCCGAGCCCCTGCTCGGCATCGGCGAGCGCCGCTTGGAGGATGGCCGCCAGATCGGCCTCGCCAAGCGGCTCCAGTACATGGACCCGGGCGCGCGAGAGCAGCGCGTTGTTGAGCGCGAAGGAGGGATTTTCGGTGGTGGCCCCAATGAAAACAAAGGTGCCATCCTCGACATGCGGCAGCAGCGCGTCCTGCTGCGCCTTGTTGAAACGATGCACCTCGTCGATAAAGAGCAGGCTTGCGCGACCCTCCTCGGCGCGCAGCCGCTGCGCCACGGCCACCGCCTCGCGAATCTCCTTCACCCCCGCGAGCACCGCCGAGAGGGTCATGAAGTGCGCCTCGCCCTCGCGAGCCATGAGGCGCGCGAGCGTGGTCTTGCCACTGCCCGGTGGCCCCCAAAGAATCATGGAATAGAGCGCGCCATTCTCGATGGCGCACCGCAGCGGACTCCCCGGCGCGAGCAGCCCGCTCTGACCACGGAAGGCGTCAAGGGTGCGCGGACGCACCCGTTCGGCGAGCGGCGCAGCGCGGCTCATGACCGCCGCACACCGCTCGGAGCCGATTCAATCGAGCGAGATGAACTCATTCATCAACCTCTGATCGACGGCGAAAAGCCCAGCATCGAGCGCCTCGTTGCGCTTGATCGCGCTGAAATTCAGCCGAGTCGTCTGACCGAAGCTGTCTTCCATGATGAGGCTTTCGAGCCCCTCCGCCCCGAAGCCGAGTTCGATCCGCGTGACATCGCTCTCGCTCGCACGCGGGATAAGTTCCACCCAGTCGCGCCCGTCGCTACTCTCGATAGGCGCCGCCTCGAAATGGCGTTCGATGGGGCCGGGTTCAGTGAGCAGCAGGGCCGGGGTGCCAGCGAGCGCCTTGTCCTGTGACTGGTGCGTCACCTGATCGAGCTCCAGGTCATGCACATAGACGCGCGAGCCATCGGCGATGATGACCTGGCGTTGCGGCGCATCGTACTCCCAGCGAAAACGTCCTGGGCGCGACACCCAGAAGACACCGCTCGATTCGCTCAGGCGACTGCGCTCGGCGTTGAAGGTGAACTGCTCGAAACGCGCCGTCAGGCTCTCCAGGTCATCGAGATAAGCGTTGACACGCTCGGCGCCCGACTCGGCTAGAACCAGGGATGGAAAAGCCAGACAGAACACGACAGAGACGAACAGGGCGACGGAACGCGACATCAACATGGCATTATTCCTCTTCACGGGAGGGCACCAGCACCTCGCGGTTGCCGTTGGTTTCGGCGGGACTCACGATACCGATACGCTCCATCTCCTCGATCATGCGCGCGGCACGGTTATAGCCGATCTTGAGCCGGCGCTGCACACCCGAGATGGAAGCGCGGCGGGTTTCCAGCACAATCTGCACCGCCTCGTCGAACAAGGGGTCGGTGTCCTCGGTGTCGCCGCCCCCGCGCGGCTCGGGGTCGATGCCGGGCAGGGTCTCGGTCGGCTCGCGCAGCACGTCCTCGATGTAGTCGGGTGTGCCGCAGCGCTTGAGATAATCGACCACATGATGCACCTCGTGGTCATCGACAAAGGCCCCATGCACGCGCTCGGGGATGTTCGAGCCGGGCGGCAGATAGAGCATGTCGCCATGGCCGAGCAGTTGCTCGGCGCCCATCTGATCGAGAATGGTGCGCGAGTCGATACGCGAGGACACCTGGAAGGCCATGCGTGTGGGAATGTTGGCCTTGATGAGTCCGGTGAGCACATCGACCGAGGGGCGCTGGGTGGCGAGCAGCAGATGAATGCCCGAGGCGCGCGCCTTCTGCGCGAGCCGCGCGATCAACTCCTCCACCTTCTTGCCCACCACCATCATCATGTCGGCCAGCTCGTCAATGATGACCACGATATAGGGCAGATGATCGAGCGGCGGCGCCTCGCCGAGCGCGGGATCCCAGGTCGGATCCGGGATGGGCGTGCCGGCCGCCTCGGCCTCGGCCACCTGACGGTTGTAGCCCGCGATGTTGCGCACCCCGAGCTTGGCCATGAGCCGATAGCGCCGCTCCATCTCGCCCACGCACCAGCGCAGCGCGTTGGCGGCCTCCTTCATGTCGGTCACCACCGGGGTGAGCAGATGCGGAATGCCCTCGTAGACCGAGAGTTCCAGCATCTTGGGATCGACCATGATGAGGCGCACATCGCGCGGGCTTGCCTTGTAGAGCAGGCTGAGGATCATGGCGTTGATGGCTACCGATTTGCCCGAGCCCGTGGTGCCGGCGATGAGCGCGTGCGGCATGCGCGCCAGATCGGCCACCACCGGCTGGCCGGCAATGTTGGTGCCTAGCCCCAGGGTCAGGGGCGACTTGGACTGCTGCCAGTTCTCGGCGCCGAAGATTTCGCGCAGAAACACAATCTCGCGCTGTTCGTTGGGAATCTCTAGGCCGATGAGCGACTTGCCCGGAATCACCTCGACCACGCGCACGCTGATGGTGGAGAGCGCGCGCGCCAGATCCTTGGCGAGCCCGGTAATCTTGCTGACCTTGGTGCCCGGCGCCAGATCAATCTCGAAGAGCGTCACCACAGGCCCGGGATAAACGGCCTCCACAGTCGCATCGACCCCAAAGTCGGCAAGCCGCAGCTCAACCTGGTTCGACAGCTCGTCGAGCTGCGCCTCCGTGTAACCACGCCCGCTTTTGCGCGGCGCGTCGAGCAGCTCCAGCGGGGGCGGCAGGGTAGCCGTAACCGGTGGTTCCGATTCAGGCGCTGGTTCGGGCTGAAGGCTCAGGCGCGGTGGATCAGGGAGCGGCGCCTCGTCCTCTTCGACGTGCTGTTCATCATCGAGCGCCTCATCGTTCAGCCTCTCAAGGCGGCTTCCCGTGAAGGACGCCGGCGGCGGCATGGCGGAGTGCTCATCGGGCTCGCTCAGCGTCTCGATGTCGAATGCCTCGGGCAGAGGCGCGGCAACCGGCGCTTCGGCACTCTCACCCGCGTCAGGATGCGCGCGCACGGGTTCGAGCCCGAGCGCCTCCAGCTCGCGCGACACCTCGAGCGCCTGCAAAGACTCAGGCTTAGAGTTAGGCTCAGGCTCAGCAGGGTGGGGCTCGGGCGCGGACAGATCGGGCTCCGTCTGCTGGCCCGACACAGGCGTTGTCGCAGCGCCAACGCGCAGAAAATCCGGCAGTGCTTCAATACGATCGAGCATGGGCTCAGGCGCTTGCGACGGGGAGGCTGGCGCCTCCTCATGCAGGGCATCACGCACCGCCGCCGGCAACACCTCGCGAACCGAGCGCGCACGCCGTGGCGGAATCAGGCTGTCAGCCTCGTGAGGATCGAGCAGATTGAGCGCAGCGGGCAGCCCCTCGGGACTCAGCGCGGGCAGGTCGCGCCCGCGCCTGAACCAGCTGCGGGCCTCCTCCAGCGCCTCGCGCACCGAGCGCCATGCCTGAAGCACGGACGCGCCCGTGCGGTCGAGAAGCTTCAGCCAGGAAATCCCCCAAAACAGGGTCATGCCCACCAAGAGCGCGCCCCCGAGCAGCAGATCGCTGCCTGGCACATTAAAGGCATCAAGCATCATACCGCTCAGACTGCGCCCAAGGGCGCCGCCCGTGCCGTTTTCCAGACCCGCGCCCAGTGCGCCAAGGTGAATAGACGCCAGGGCACTACCCGCCAGCAGTGTGAGCAGAAAGCCCAGCCAGCGCAGCGATAACACCCAGGGGCGCGGCTCGGACGCATGCTCGCGCCCGCGAAAGATCAGCCAGGCGCTCCACCCCACCAGCACGGGTATCAGATAGGCGAAAAAACCCAAGAGATAGAAGGTTGCGTCGGCAAACCAGGCCCCGGCGGGCCCGGCTGCATTGCGCACCCGCTCCACATCGCCCACATGCGACCAGCCAGGATCATCCGGGTGATAGCTCGCAAGCGCCAGCAGCAGATAGAGCGCCGCGCACATCAGGCTCCACATGGCCCCCTCGCGCAGCGCGCGCTCGACATGATCGCTGAAACTGAGTTGTCCCCGACGTCTTGCCTGTGCCATGCGCTCCTCCTAAAAATTACGCGATCCATTATAGCCTTACCGCGACTTGTTCGCGCAAATTGTTGGAAG
>JAFGTZ010000061.1 GCA_016938795.1 Chromatiaceae bacterium
CGGATTCCGGCGCCCGGGCCGGAATCCAGGATGTCGGACTAGAGACGACGGAACAGCAGCGAGCCGTTGGTGCCGCCAAAGCCGAAGGAGTTGCTGAGCACGACATCGATGGCCATCTCGCGCGCCGTGTTGGGCACCCAATCGAGATCGCAGTCGGGGTCGGGGGTGTGATAGTTGATGGTGGGCGGCGCGACCTGATCGCGAATCGCCAGCACCGAGAAGACCGCCTCAGCGCCGCCTGCCGCGCCCAGCATGTGCCCGGTCATGGACTTGGTGGAGCTGACCGGAATCTTGTAGGCCAGATCGCCAAGGGCGCGCTTGATGGCGCGCGTTTCGGCAATGTCGCCCGCCGGGGTCGCGGTGCCATGGGCGTTGATATAGCTCAGCTGGTCGAGGTTCAGGCCAGCATCGTCAAACGCCATGAGCATGCACTCGGCAGCACCCGAGCCGTCTTCCGAGGGCGCGGTCATGTGATAGGCGTCGGAGTTCATGCCAACGCCCACCAGCTCGGCATAGATGCGCGCGCCGCGCGCCTTGGCGTGCTCGTAGTCTTCCAGCACCAGAACGCCCGCGCCGTCGCTCAGCACGAAGCCGTCGCGCTCCTTGTCAAAGGGACGGCTCGCGCCCTCCGGATCATCGTTGCGGGTGGAGAGCGCGCGCGCTGCGGCAAAACCGCCCAGCCCCACCGGCGAGGTGGCCATCTCGGCGCCGCCCGCGAGCATCACGTCCACATAGCCATGGCGAATCATGAGCGCCGCCTGACCGATGTTGTGGGTGCCTGTGGCGCAGGCGGACACGAGCGAGTAGTTCGGCCCCTTGAGCCCGAACTTGATCGAGAGATTGCCGGCGACCATGTTCACGATATTGGCCGGCACGAAAAAGGGCGAGATACGACGCGGCCCCTTGGTGCGATAGGCCTCGTAGTTGTTCTCGATGCCGGTGATGCCGCCGATGCCCGAGCCCACAGCCACGCCGATGCGCCGAGCGTTCGACTCGGTCACTTCCAGCCCCGCGTCGGCCATGGCCTGAGAACCCGCCGCCAAGCCGTAATGGATGAATTTATCCATCTTCTTGGCGTCTTTCTCGGAGACGTAGGGGGTTGGATCGAAACCATAGATGGGGCCGCCGAAACGCGCGCTGAACGGTTCGATATCGAAGTGGGTGATCGGCTTGATCCCGCTCTTGCCGGCGAGGATATTGTCCCAGGAAGACTTGACGTCCAGACCAACCGGCGCCACCAGACCTAAACCGGTGACCACTACCCTTCTGCCTGCCATTGGTTACCTCTTTCGTTCAGAACACCACGATCGACGAGCCGACAGGACGACGCCCACAACGGACGCCAGGTCCTGCCACAGCACCTGCCCTTAGGCCTGGTGCTCGTTAATGTAGTTGATGGCCTGTTGCACAGTGGTGATCTTCTCGGCGTCTTCGTCCGGAATCTCGGTTTCGAACTCTTCTTCGAGGGCCATGACCAGTTCCACGGTGTCGAGAGAGTCCGCACCCAGATCATCGACAAAGGACGCCTCGGGGGTGACTTCCTCTTCCTTGACGCCCAATTGCTCGACAACGCTTTTGCGAACTCGATCTTCAACGCTGCTCATAGGAAAGATTCCTCCGGAATGAATGAAATGGCCCTCGCTGGACCAGGGCGTATTCTAGTGTCAAACGAGGGCTGATGAAAGCCACGAAGGTCTTGGCGACTAGAATATAAGTAGTTGTTATCAATCAGCAATTTGTCGCCTCAAGGCAACTCTCATGCCATGTGCATGCCACCGTTGACGTGCAGCGTTTCGCCAGTAATGTAGGCGCCGCCCGGCGAGGCGAGAAAGACCACCGCGCTGGCAATTTCCTCGGGCTGGCCCAGTCGCCCGAGCGGAATGGATCCAAGCAGGGCCTCGCGCTGGGCATCCGCCAGGGCGCGCGTCATGTCGGTGTCGATAAAACCGGGCGCGACACAGTTGACGGTAATGCCGCGCGCGCCGATTTCGCGTGCGAGCGACTTGGTAAAGCCCATCATGCCGGCCTTGGCCGCCGCATAGTTGGTCTGTCCCGCGTTGCCCGTGGCGCCGACCACCGAGGCGATGTTGATGATGCGCCCCTTGCGCGCCTTGGTCATGGGGCGCAGACAGGCCTTGGTGAGACGATAGAGCGAGGTCAGATTGGTTTCGATGACCGTGTCCCATTCCTCGTCCTTCATGCGCATCAGCAGATTATCGCGCGTGATGCCGGCATTGTTCACCAGAATGCTGGGCGCGCCAAGGCGCTCGGTGAGCTGCTGCATGGCCGTCTCGACCGAGGCGGCGTCGGAGACATTGAGCACCAGCCCGACGCCCTCGTGACCCGCCGCCTTCAGGGCCTCCTCGATGGCCGAGGCGCCCGATTCAGTGGTAGCTGTTCCAGCGACCCGCGCGCCCGCCTCGGCGAGCGCCATGGCGATGGCGCGACCAATGCCGCGCGAGGCGCCGGTGACCAGCGCGATTTCACCCTTCAGCATGTACAGTCTCCAGTGCCGCGTCCAAGGTCTTCGGATCGAAGAGTGGCAGCGTCGTCATGGTTTTGTCGATGCGTTTGCACAATCCGGCCAACACCTTGCCCGGACCGCACTCGATAGCGGTTTGCACGCCCTGCCCGGCCACCGCCTGAACCGTTTCGACCCAGCGCACCGGGCTGTAGAGCTGGCGCACCAGCAGATCGCGCAGTTCATCGACCGAGGCCGCCGCGCTCACGCTAGCATTGTGCAGCACCGGCACTTGCGGCAGCGCGAGCGCCAGGTCGGCGAGGCGCTCGGCGAGGCGTTCCGCCGCCGGGCGCATCAGGGCGCAATGCGAGGGCACGCTGACCGCCAGGGTTAGGGCGCGCTTGGCGCCCGCCGCGCGCGCAGCCTCGACCGCGCGCGCCACGGCGCTAGCGCGTCCGGCAATGACCACCTGACCAGGCGCGTTGAAGTTCACCGCCTCCAGCACCTCGCCCTGGGCCTCTTCGGCACAGAGCGCGATGACCTGATCGTCACTCAGACCGAGCAGCGCCGCCATGGCGCCCTCGCCCGCCGGAACCGCCTCCTGCATGAGCCGTCCGCGCTCGGCGGCAAGGCGCACGCCATCGGCAAAGCTCAAGGACTCGGCCGCCACCAGGGCGCTGTATTCGCCCAGACTGTGGCCGGCCATGAGCGTGGCCGGGCGTCCGCCCATGGCGCGCCAGACACGCCACACCGCGATGCCTGCGGCAAGCATGGCGGGCTGGGTTTTCTCGGTCTGATTGAGCGCCTCCTCGGGCCCCGTGCTCACCAGCGACCAGAGATCGTAGCCCAGGGCCTCGGAGGCCTCTTCGAAGGTGTGGCGCACAGCGGGGTGCGCCTCGGCCAGGGCGTCGAGCATACCAAGCGACTGCGAGCCCTGCCCAGGGAAGAAAAACGCGAGTGACGATGACATGGCAACCCCCTGGTACGGGAAGAGATCAATAACGGATCAGGGCCGAGCCCCAGGTGAAGCCGCCGCCGAAGGCCTCCATCAGCAGCGTCTCACCGCGCCGGATGCGCCCGTCGCGCACCGCCTCGTCGAAGGCGAGCGGAATGGATGCCGAGGAGGTATTGCCATGCTGAGCGACGGTCACCACCACCCGATCCATGGGCAGATCGAGCTTGCGGGCCGTGGCCTGAATGATGCGGATGTTGGCCTGATGCGGGATGAGCCAGTCGATATCGGCGGTGCTCAGGCCGTTGGCATCGAGCGTTTCATCGACGATGCGCCCGAGCGTGTTGACCGCGAAGCGAAACACCTCGTTGCCGCGCATCTCCAGAAAGCGCGCCTCGGGGCGCCCGTTGCCGTGACCGCCTGGCACCTGCAGGAGATCCTTGTAGGCGCCATCGGCATGAATGTGGGTGGACACGATGCCCGGTTCGTCGCTTGCCCCGAGCACCACGGCGCCGGCCCCGTCGCCAAAGAGCACGCAGGTGGTGCGATCGTTCCAGTCAAGCAGGCGCGAGATGGTCTCGGCGCCCACCACCAGGGCGCGCCGCGCAGCGCCGGTGCGGATGAACTGATCGGCCACCGAGAGCGCATAGACGAAGCCGGCGCAGACCGCCTGCAGATCGAAGGCCGGCGCACCCCGGTTGCCGAGCCGTTGCTGGAGCAGACAGGCGGTGCTGGGAAAGAACTGATCGGGCGTGGTGGTCGCCACCAGGATGAGATCGAGATCATCGGGGCCAATGCCGGCGGCCTCGAGTGCGCGCCGCGCGGCTGCCTCGGCCAGATCGCAGCAACTCTCGCCCTCACTCGCCAGATGGCGCTTCTCGATGCCGGTGCGCTCCCGAATCCAGGCCGAGGTGGTATCGACAATCGCCTCGAGATCGGCGTTTGTCATCACCCGCTCGGGGAGATAGCCGCCGGTGCCGAGGATGCGGGAGAAGGTCATCAGGCGCTTTCCTTATAGGGCTCGGCCACGAGCTGACGCTCGACCTGTTCGCCAATGCGGCGCGAGATATCGGCGCGAATTTCCTTCTCGGCAATCTGGATGGCGTTCTCGAAGGCAAGCTCATCGGCGCCGCCATGGCTCTTGATGACAATGCCGCGCAGCCCAAGCAGACTGGCCCCATTGTAGCGGCGCGGGTCGATGTCGCGCCCGAAGCGCCTGAGCACCGGCATGGCCGCCAGCGCGGCCAGACGACTGAGCAGGGTGCGCTTGAACTGGGCGCGCAGCGACTGGGCGATGAACTTGGCCACGCCCTCGCTCGACTTGAGCGCCACATTGCCGATGAAGCCGTCGCAGACCACCACATCCACATCGCCGAGATAGATGTCGTCGCCCTCGACATAGCCGATGTAGTTGAGACTGCTGGCAAGCAACAGCTCATGGGCCTGCTTCACCTGCTCGTTGCCCTTAATCTCTTCCTGCCCGATGTTGAGCAGCGCGACCTTGGGCGAGCGGATGCCATCGACCACGCTCGCCAGCTCGCTGCCCATGACCGCGAACTGAAAGAGATGCGCGCCCGTGCAATCGACATTGGCGCCCAGATCGAGCATGTGGGTGTGGCCGCGCAAGGCGGGCACCGTAGTGCTGATGGCCGGACGATCAACGCCGGGCAGCGTCTTGAGCACAAAGCGCGCGGTGGCCATGAGCGCGCCGGTGTTGCCCGCGCTCACACAGGCCTGCGCCTCGCCACGCTGCACCAGGTCAATGGCCACGCGCATGGATGAGTCTTTCTTGCCGCGCAGGGCCTTCGAGGGCGACTCATCCATGGCCACCTCCTGGGTGGTGTGACGGATGCGCAGCCGCTCGCGGCTCGCCTTGCCGAGGCAATCGCCAAGGCGTTCCTCGTCGCCCACCAGAATGAGTTCGACATGAGGATTGCGGGCGCGATACTTGAGCGCGGCCGGAACCACAACACCGGGGCCATGGTCACCGCCCATGGCGTCCAGCGCGATGATGCAGGGGTCTGCCATTGCTGTCGTCCGCGAGGAGAAGCGAGGATGAAGAATCGAAACGGGCGCGATGAATCAGTTGGCCTTGTGCAGCACCTTGCGGCCACGGTAGTAGCCATCGGCCGAGATGTGGTGACGACGATGCACCTCGCCGCTCGCCGGCTCGATCGACAGGGTCGGCTTGGTCAGGGCGTCATGCGAGCGACGCATGCCGCGCTTCGAGGGGGTCTTGCGATTCTGTTGAACAGCCATGAATGATCTCCGAGATGTACAAGTTGGCGCCTCAGCTCTCTGAGCGCGCCCAGGAATCCGATACCGGGAGGACTCAGTCGTCCTCTCGTCCGCGCAAGGCAGCCAGTGCCGCGAAGGGATTTGCCTTTGGCTCAACGACGTCAAGCCTGTCGGAAAGCCCTTCCGATGCGCCATCGACGGGCGCCTCGCATAGCCCTGGCGCATGGCGCGGAATGCTGGGAATGGCGAGCAGCAACTCGTCCTCAATCCACTCCAGTGGCTGCGCCTCGTCGTCCTCGATCAGCACCGGATCAAGCGACTCATCAAGCGCGGCCAGCTCGCGCTCCGCGCCAAGCAAGCCCAGGTGCAGATCCGCCGTGACCGGGAGCGCCAGGACATCGAGACAGCGCTGGCAGGGCAAGAGCAACACCGCCTCGACCCGACCACGCACCAGCGCGCGCGCGCCACCGCCTTGCTCGAAGCTCAGCTGATACCGCACCACCCGACCGGCGCCCTCCAGCTCGCCGAGACCCAGCACCGCCTCGGCGAGCCGAGGCAGGGCATCGAGCCCCAGAAGACCCGAATAGAGCATGTCGCGCCGGGCGGCGCGCCAAGGGTCAAGTCGAGCTGGCAATAAAACCGACATAAGCGCAGCAAAATAACCTGAATTCAGTTAGTTCGTCAACCATTCGAGCGCCCGACCTCAGGATCCCGCCAGGGCCAGCAGAACACCCGCCGCCACCGCCGAGCCAATGACCCCGGCGACATTCGGTCCCATGGCGTGCATGAGCAGGAAATTGTGGTGATCGGCCTCCAGGCCGACCTTGTTGACCACCCGCGCCGCCATGGGCACGGCCGATACCCCGGCTGCCCCGATCAGCGGGTTGACCTTGCCGCCGCTGAGCTTGCACATCAGCTTGCCCATGAGCACCCCGGCAGCGGTGCCGATACAGAAGGCCAGGGCGCCGAGCAGGAGAATACCCAGGGTCTGCACGTTGAGAAACATCTCGGCCGAGAGCTTGGAGCCGACCGCCAGGCCCAGCATGATGGTGACCACGTTGATGATCTCATTCTGCGCGGCGCGACTGAGCCGCTCGACCACGCCCGCCTCGCGCAGCAGATTGCCGAACATCAGCATGCCGATGAGCGGCGCGGCGGACGGCAGCAGCAGCACGCACAGGATCAGCACTGCGAAGGGGAAGAGAATGCGCTCCAGACGCGAGACGTGGCGCAGATGCTCCATATGCACCTGACGCTCGGCCTCGGAGGTTAGGGCGCGCATGATGGGCGGCTGGATGAGCGGCACCAGGGCCATGTAGGAGTAGGCCGCCACGGCGATGGCGCCGAGCAGATCGGGCGAGAGACGCGAGGCGAGAAAGATGGC
>JAFGTZ010000419.1 GCA_016938795.1 Chromatiaceae bacterium
CCGCGGGGAGTTGGCGCTGCTGCGTCGCGAACTGCTTATCCCCGTCACCAGCTTTTTCCGCGACCCCGAGGCCTTCGAGATCCTAACCGAATCGGTCATCAAGACCATTGTCTCGGAGCGCGCCGAGAATCAGCCCATCCGGGTTTGGGTTCCCGGCGTCTCCACCGGCGAGGAGGCCTATTCGCTGGCCATCCTCTTTGCCGAGGCCTTCGACAAGGCGCGTCGCTGGCCCAACCTCAAGCTCTTTGCCACCGATGTGGAGCAGCAGAACGTCGAGGTTGGCGGCGCGGGCGTTTTCTCCGAGGCAATCACGGCCGAAATCTCGCCCGAGCGGCTCGAACGCTTCTTCTACAAGCGCGGCAATCACTTTGTGGTGAAGAACGAGATTCGCCAGAACATCGTCTTCGCACGCCACAACCTGCTGGAGGATCCGCCCTTCACCCGCATGGACCTGGTGTCCTGCCGTAACCTGCTCATCTATTTCCGCACCCAGGCCCAGGAGCGCGCGCTGCGGCGCATTCAGTACTCGCTCGCGCCCGGCGGCTTTCTCTTTCTTGGACCCAGCGAAACGCTCGCCGATCTGCACACCGATTTCACCGCCGTCAGCTCCAAGCACAAGATCTACCGCATCCTGCGTCACGTCTCGCTGCCGCTCGACACCTCCAGCACACCGCTTGCACGCGCCAACCTAGCCGACACCACGCGCCGTCCCGGCGCCCGCGCCCGCGCGCTTGCCACCGACGCCACCGCCATCGACTCAGGGCAAGGCGTGCTGTTGCGCAACTATGCGCCAACCACGCTCCTGCTCAATAGCCGCTCCGAGCTTCTGCATGTCTTTGGCGACGTAGGGCATTACTTACGCATCGGCGAAGGCAGCGCCACGCTGGAAATCGCCAAGCTGCTGCCGCAGACCCTGGCGCCTGTGGCCCAGGCACTGATCTATAAATGCACCCGCAGCAATACGGCGCTGCGCTCCGATCTGTTGACACTCAGTCAGCCCGATGGCGGACAGGAGCGCCTGCGCCTGGTGGTGCGTCCCTTCGATGTTCCTCAGGGCGAACCGCATCTGCTGCTCTCCTTCGAAGCCGAACCCGAGGTTGCCAGCGACGCAGTCGAAAGCGCGGCCACAGCCGACGGCTCGCGTATCGAGACGCTCAATCTCGACAACGAGACCGCGCGCCGCGTCAAAACCCTGGAGCGCGAACTCACTGCCACCCGCGAAAGCCTTCAGGCCACCATCGAAGAGCTGGAAACGGCCAACGAGGAGCTTCAGGCCACCAACGAGGAACTCATGGCCTCGAACGAGGAGCTGCAAAGCTCCAACGAGGAGCTGCAATCGGTCAATGAGGAACTCTACACGGTCAACGCCGAAAATCAGGAAAAGATCGAGATTCTCAACCGCCTCAATGCCGACCTTGACAGCATGGCCAAGGCGGCGGCCATCGCCACCGTCTTTGTCGATTCAGAGCTTCGCCTCACCCGCTTCACGCCCGAGGCTACCAGCCTGTTCAAGATCCGCAATGGCGATCTCGGACGCCCCATCGACGACTTCACCAACCTGCTGCAATACCCGCATTTCATCGAGGAACTGCGCCAGACCATCGAGAACGGCGAGATGCTCCAGCGCGAGGTGCATGCCGCCAACGACCGCATCTATCTCGCTCGCGTCCTGCCCTACTCGGTGCGCACCGGCGATGCGCGCGGCGCCGTAGCCACCTTTGTGGACATCACCACGCTGCACGATGTCGAACGCCTCCAATCTGTGCTCGACTCGCTACCCGAGCGTATCGCGGTGCTCGATGCCAAGGGCGTCATCAGTCTGGTTAATCGCGCCTGGCGCCAGCTCGCCCAAGACAGCCAGGATGAGCGTCTCGCGCAGTGCGGCCCGGGTACCCAGTATCGTCAGGCCTGGGAGCTGATCGGCCCGCCCACAGGAAATAGCGAATCGGATCGGGCGCTTGCTGGCGTCCAGGATGTGCTCGAAGGGCGTCTTGAAACCTTCAGCGTGGAATTTGCCCCCGAACCAGGGCAGCGCTTTGCCATGCATGTGGCGCCCATCCACCATATCGGCGGCGGGGTCATCGTCACCCAGGTTGACATCAGCCCATGGGTTGCACTGCATGAGTGACGACACCCCCGCCGCATCCAGCCCAAGCACCAAGGATGCGGTCAACGAACGCGTCATTCGCGAACGCGCCCTGGAGGCCTTGCGCCAAGGGCGCTTTGATCTTGTCGAGGATATCCTCACCGGCGTCGAACCCAGCCCGTCGCTCCTGATTGAAAATCTGCGCATCTACCAAGCTGAACTCGAAATCCAGAACGAAGAGCTGCAGCGCAGCTACCGCAGAACCCAGCAGGGTCTTGACCGCTTCATGACCTTCTTCAACAGCCTGCCGATCGCCGAGCTGGTGATTGATCGCCACGGGTTGATTAAGGAAGCCAATCATGAGGCACAGCGGCTCTTCGGACTTGGCAACGCACATTTTCATCAGCATTTTTTCGCGCGTCTCATCGCCGAACAACAGCGCGGACAGGTCATCCATGCCTGGTCTCACCTGCCGGAGCAAGCATCCCGACGCATCGAGGAGGTTGCGCTGCGCGCAAGCGACGGACATCTCTTCACGGCGGATTTGCACATTGCCGCCCTCGCCTCCGAGATTGAAGATGAAGTGCATTATGTCTGCGCCATCATCGACCGCACGGAGGCCGTGCGCCAACGTCATGCCTTGCGCGATCTGAGCGAACAACTGCGCGAAAACTCGCTGTCGCTCACCGAGCGCCTCAAGGAACTGGCCGCGCTCCATGATGTGCTCGCCGAGACCAGCCGTATTGATACCGATCCCGGCGAGGTCATCGAGCGCGTCGTCAAACGCCTGCCTGCCGCTTGGCAGTTTCCGGAAATTGCCGAAGCGCGCATTCAACTCCCCACGCTGAGCGCCCAGACTTCCGGCTTTCGACTCACACCCTGGATGCAATCATCCCCCATTACGCTTCCCGACGGCACGGCTGGCGAGGTCTGCGTGACTTACCGCACCGAACCACTCACCCGACATGCCGACGTTTTTCTTCCCGAGGAAGCAGATCTCATCAGAGGCATTGCGACGCACCTGAGCGTGTTTTTCGCGCGCCACGCCGATGAGTCACGGCTGCGCGACAGCCGTGAGCGCTACAGAGTGCTTGCCGAGTTCAACCCGGAGTGGGAATACTGGGTTGGACCCGATGGAAAATTTCTCTATATCTCGCCCGCCTGCCAGCGCCTGACTGGCTACAAGGCCGAAGAACTGCTGGCCAACCCGCAGCTCATCGAGCATCTCATCGACCCCAGGGACAGCGATCTGTGGCAACGCCACAGCGATCAGACCCAGCATCAGGCGCTTGATGCGCCCTGTCTCATGGAGCTTCGCATTCGCACGCGCGACGACCAGGAGCGCTGGATTGAGCATGTCTGCGCCCCGGTACGCACCGAGGACGGACGTTTCCTCGGGCGGCGCGGCGTCAACCGCGACATCACCGCACGCAAGCACATTGAACAAGAGTTGCGCCGCAGCGAGGCTTTTCTCAATGCCACCGGCAGCATCGCGCGAGTGGGGGGATGGGAGTTAGAGCGAGGGAGTGACACCCTGCGCTGTACGCAGAGCACCTTTGAGATTCTTGAACGAGCACCGAGCGAACGGCTTGCACTGCGTGAATGGCTTGGCTTTTTTCAAGCCGATGATCGACGCATCCTGACGCAATGCATCGAGCACGCCTTCGAACAACATCACCGCTGCGATTTGCAGCTGCGTCTCGACACCGCGCAGGGCCGCTCGCTTTGGGTCCAGGTCACGGGCCAGCCGGTCATCGAACAGGGTGAGACACGCCGCATCCTTGGCACCCTGCAAGACATCACTAGCCGCATGGAGGCCGACGCCTCGCTGCGCCAGGCCGCGCGCGTCTTTGAGAGCACGGTCGATGGCGTAGTCATCACCGACCCCAACGAGCGCATCCTCGCCGTCAATCGCGCCTTCACCCAGATCACCGGTTACCAAGAGGAAGAGGTCCTGGGCCAAACCCCGCGCATTCTCCAATCCGGACATCACAACGCCGACTTCTATCGCGCCATGTGGGATGCACTCAAGCGCCATGGCCAGTGGCGCGGGGAGATCTGGAACCGTCACAAGAGCGGCGAACTTTATCCCGAACAACTCACCATCAGCAGCGTGCAGGATGGCGCCGGGCGTCTCACCCACTACGTGGGTCTATTTCGCGACATCAGCCAGCTCAAGGAATCCGAGCGCCAGCTTGAATACCTCGCACACCATGACCCGCTCACCGGCCTGCCCAATCGTTGTCTCTTTCAGTCCCGGCTCGAACAGAGCCTGGCCCGCTCGAAACGCAGTGGCCAACCCCTAGCCCTGTTGTTTCTCGATCTTGATCGCTTCAAGGTCGTCAACGACACCCTCGGCCACCCGGTCGGCGACCTGCTGCTCCAGCAAGTCGCCGAAGCCCTGAGCAGTCAGGTTCGCCCTGCTGACACCATCGCACGTCTTGGCGGCGATGAGTTCGTTATCGTTCTCGAAGACATCCTGGATCTCAAGGATGTCGAGCACTTCGCCAATCGGCTGCTCAATCTGCTGAGTCAGCCCTTTCTCATCGACGGGCGCGAACTCTACATCACGGCCAGCATCGGCATCAGCGTCCATCCGCGTGACGGCAACACGCCCGATATCCTCTTGCGCCACGCCGATATCGCCATGTATCAGGCCAAGGCCGAAGGCCGCAACGACTACAGCTTCTTCGAGCCCATCATGTCGGAAGGTGCAGCGGAGCGACTGCGCATCGAGAACGAGCTGCGCGGCGCCCTGCAACGTGAAGAATTCATCATCCACTACCAGCCCCAGATCGGGCTTGAAGACGCGCATCTGCGCGGCGTCGAGGCGCTCTGCCGCTGGAGCCACCCTCAGCTCGGCGAGGTCTCGCCGGGGCAGTTCATCCCGCTTGCCGAGGAGATTGGTCTGATCGGCGACATCAGCGCCTGGGTGCTGGAGGAAGGCTGTCGGCAACTGATACGCTGGGATCAGGAGGGCTTTCGGATTCCGCGCCTGGCGGTCAATCTCTCCATGCGCGACATCGAACGCCCCAACCTGGTCGAGCAGGTACAGGACTGCCTCGCGCGCACCGGACTGGAGCCCGAACGGCTCGAACTGGAGGTGACCGAATCTATGATCATGCGCCGCACCGAAGAGGCTATCGCCACCCTCGATGCCCTGCGCCGGCTGGGCGTAGCGCTCGCCGTCGATGACTTCGGCACCGGCTTCTCCTCACTCGCGTATCTCAAGCGCCTGCCGCTGCATCGGCTCAAGATCGACCGAGGCTTTGTCGAAAAGCTCACCGAGGATCCCAACGACGACATGATCGTACGCGCCGTCATCGCGCTCGGGCGCAGCCTCGGGCTCGAAGTGCTCGCCGAGGGCATCGAGACGCCAGCCCAGATCGAGTTTCTCTGTCGCGAGGGCTGCACCGAAGGTCAGGGCTATCTCTTCAGCCGCCCCATCTCCGCCGAACAGCTCATCGACGAGTGGCGCCACCGACTCTGAGCAGGGCCAAGGCGCTCAGCGCGCCGCCGTACGCGGCAGTCCATGCAGCAGCTCGCGCACCCAGCCCGGCCCGCCATAAATGAGCCCGCTGTAGACCTGGATCAGATCGGCGCCTGCGGCAAGCTTGGCTGCCGCATCCTCGGGCGTCATGATGCCGCCCACGCCGATGAGTACCGGCTCGGGCCCAAGCGTCTCGCGCAGACGCGCAAGCATGGCCGTGCTGCGCGCAAACAAGGGTCGCCCCGAGAGCCCGCCCGAAAGTCCCGCCGTAGGGCTTCGCAGTCCGCTGAAATCAATGGTGGTGTTGGTCAGGATAAGCCCCGCGCAGCCACCATCGAGCGCCGCCCGGGCGCACTCGATGGCATCCTCCTCGGCCAGATCCGGCGCCAGCTTCACCAGCAGCGGGCGCGGCTGGCGAAAACGCTGGTTCGGCCCCTGGATAGCGGTAAGAATGCGCCGCACCTCATCAACGCGCTGCAAATCGCGCAATCCCGGCGTGTTGGGGCTGGAGATATTCACAACCACATAATCGGCCAGCTCGCCAAGCCACTCGAAGCTGCGCCGATAATCCTGCGCGGCACGCTCCGCCGGCGTCACCTTCGACTTGCCGATGTTCACCCCGAGCGGAACCTGCAACACCGAGCGCTCGCGCAACCGGCGCAGACGCCGCGCCACCGCCTCGGCGCCCGCGTTATTGAAGCCCATGCGATTGACCAGGGCCCCGTCATCGGGCAGCCGAAAGAGGCGCGGGCGCGGATTGCCCGGCTGCGCGAGCGCCGTGACCGTGCCCACCTCAATGAAGCCAAAGCCCAGCGCCTGCCAGGCCGGCACCGCCTCGGCATTCTTGTCGAGCCCGGCCGCGAGCCCCACCGGATTGGGAAAGCGCAGCCCCATGCGCTCGCGCGCCAGCCCCGAATCGCGCGCCACATCGCCCGCCCCGAGCTGCCCGCCCGCGAGGGCCGACCAGCGCTTGAGCACTCCGAGCGTCATCTCGTGGGCGCGCTCCGCATCGAGCCGAAACAGCCAGGGGCGCGCCGAGCGCCACCATGCACTCAGATCCATACGCTCGCTCCCTGCCATGCCCACGGTTGAAATGCTGCGTTCATGCGTTCAACACCCTCTTGTGATCCGCTGCGTCTGCACAGGATCGGAATCGTCCACGAGAACGCAGACGCCCGCAAGGGCCGCCGTCCACCCAAGCCCGGGGCCGGTGCTATAGTCCTTGCTTTTAACGAGGAGTCCTTGCGATGTCAGAAGAAGAAGGTCGTTTCACCATCCAACTCGAACAACCCCAGGACTACCAGATCAAGGTCACCTTCGACTGGCCTGGGGTGCCCGATCTGCTCATGGACGAACCGCCGCCGCTCGGCGAGCGCCAGGGGCCCAACGCCTCGCGCCTGCTTGCCGCCGCTGCGGCCAACTGTCTGAGCGCCAGCCTGCTCTTTTGCGCCTTCAAGAACGATCCGCCGCCCGATGCGGTGCGTACCGAGGCCACCTGCATCATGGTGCGCAACGCACAGAAGCGTCTGCGCATCGGCGCTCTGGAGGTGCGTCTCAGCGTGAGCGACGCGCTGCGCGACTCGCCCCGCTTCGCGCGCTGCAAAACGCTCTTCGAGGACTTCTGCGTGGTCTCGGCGAGCATCCGCCAGGGCATTCCCATGCGCGTCATCATCACCGACCGTACCGGCGCCATCCTGCACGAATCCGCCTGATTCCAGTGGCTAGTGGCTAGTGGCTAGTGGCTAGTGGCTAGTGGCTAGTGGCTAGTGGC
>JAFGTZ010000009.1 GCA_016938795.1 Chromatiaceae bacterium
CGATTTCGATGAGGTGCCCGAGCACGTGCGCAAGGGACTCAAGGTCCACTTCGCCTCGCGCTTTGAGGAGGTTCTGCCGCATCTGTTCTAAGGATGCGCCGCTCAACCATCTCGACCAACGCCTCCTGAAGAACCGCGTCGATGGGTAGAAACCACTGGTTGTCCGCCGCGAAGGGGGCGCATTTCACCGCGTCCTTTTCGGTCATGACAAGCGGCCCATCCGGCCAGCTCGCAGCGTCCCGACTGGTGAAGCGGTGATGATCCGGGTAGGGACGCGGCTCGATCTCCAGCCCCTGCGCGCGCAGCAACGTAAAAAAACGCTCGGGATGCCCGATGCCGGCCACCGCCGTGACGCGCTGGCCGCGCAGGGCGGCGAGCGGCTGGCGATGTTCGGGGTGGCGCAGATTGATGAGCGCGCCCGGGCGTAGCCGTAGCCTCGAGCGCGGCACGCCGGCGGGCAGTTGCTCCACCCAGTCGCCCGCCTCGCCATTGATCAGGATCCAATCGACCCGCGCCAGGCGCGCCGGCGGCTCGCGCAGCGGGCCGGCGGGCAGACAGTGCCCGTTGCCGAGTCCGCGCGCGCCGTCGATCAGGGCAATCTCCAGATCGCGCGCCAGGGCGTGATGCTGCAAGCCGTCGTCGCACAGCAGCACATCGCAGCCCGCGCGCTGGGCGAGCCGTCCGGCGGCGGCCCGATCAGGCCCCACCACCACCGGACAGCCCGAGCGGCGCGCGAGCAAGAGCGGCTCATCGCCCACCTCGGACGGGTCGCTTCCCGCATGCACCCAGCGCGGCCAGTGGCGCGAGCGCCCGCCATAGCCGCGCGCCAGAATGCCCGGTCGCCAGCCCGCCGCGCGCAGCCGCTCGGCCAGCGCCAGCACCGTGGGCGTTTTGCCGGTGCCTCCGACGGTGACATTGCCCACTACGATCACCGGCACCGCGAGCCGTGCGGGGCGGCGCCAGCCCAGACGCCAGCTCAGAGGATGCAGGCGCGCCAGGGCGCAATAGAGCCAGGCGAAGGGGCGCAGCGCCAGACCAAGCGGATGCGCCGGGCCGTACCAGAGGCGGTTTGGATCGAGCAGGGCCATTTCTCAGGCGGCCCCGTCGCGCGCGCCCTGGGCGCTCATGCCAGGCTGTCCGCAAGCGCGCCCCATTGCAGGCTGTGCAGGCGCGCATAGTGACCGCCAAGCGCAAGCAGCTCGGCATGGGTGCCCTGTTCGACGATCTGCCCGCCCGCGAGCACCAGGATACGATCGGCGCGCTCGATGGTCGAAAGCCGATGGGCGATGATGAGCGTGGTGCGCCGCTCCATGAGATCCTCGAGCGCGGCCTGAATGTGGCGCTCGGCCTCGGTGTCGAGCGCCGAGGTGGCCTCGTCGAGAATGAGGATGGGCGCGTTTTTCAGCATGGCGCGCGCGATGGCCAGACGCTGGCGCTGTCCGCCCGAGAGCAGCACGCCGCGATCACCGATCTGGGTGTCGAAGCCCTGGGGCAGCGCGGTGATGAACTCCAGCGCGTGGGCGCGCTCGGCCACCCGTTCGAGTTCAGCGCGGCTCGGGCGCTCGGGCAGGCCATAGGCGATGTTGTTGGCGATGCTGTCGTTAAAGAGCACCACGTCCTGGGTGACCAGCGAGAGCTGGGCGCGCAGATTGGCCAGGCTGAGATCGCAGAGCGCGATGCCATCGAGCCGAATCTCGCCCGCGCTCGGGTCGTAGAAGCGCGGCAGCAGGCTCGCCAGCGTGCTCTTGCCGCTGCCCGAAGGCCCAACCAGGGCGACACGCTCGCCGGGCTCGATGCACAGATCAATGCCCTCGACGGCGGGGGCCTTGTCGGGCGCGTAACGATGCGTCACGCCCAGATACTCGATGCGCCCCTCGGCGCGCTCGATGCGGCGAGCGCCGGTGTCGGACTCGGGCTCGGCGTCGAGCAGCTCGAAAAGACTCTCCGCCGCGATGATGCCGCGTTGCAGATGGGCATTGACCGAGGTGAGCCGCTTCACCGGCGGAAGCAGCAGCCCCATGGCCACGATGAACGACATGAAGGTGCCGACCGTGATGTTCTCCTTCAGCCCCTGAAGGGTTGAGAGATAGACGACGACCGCGATGGCAATGGCCGAGATGAGCTGCACCAGGGGTACGCTGGCGGCCTCGGTGGCAACCATCTTCATCTGTAGTGAGCGGGTCTTTTCGTTGATGGCGTGAAAGTGCGCGCGCTCGCGCTCCTGGCCGCCGAAGGCCTTCACCACCCGGTGTCCGTCGATGACCTCCTGCGCCACATGGGTCAGCTCGCCGATGCGATCCTGAATGCGCCGGCTATGCCGCCGAAAGCGCTTGCTCGCGTATTTGACCGAGCCCGCCATGAGCGGCCCGATGACTAGAAAGATGAGCGCCAGGGTGGCGTCGAGATAGAGCATATAGGCCATGAGCCCGAGCACGGTGAAGCCGTCGCGCACCAGGGTGGTGATGGCCGAGGTGGCGGCGGTGGCCACGTTCTCGACGTTGTAGGTGAGCTTGGCGAGCAGATGGCCGGTGCTGTGGGTATCGAAGTAGCGTGTTGGGGCGCGCAGCAGATGCTCGAACATGCGCTGGCGCAGATCGGCCACCACGCGCCGCCCGACCCAGCTCAGGCAGTAGTTGTTGATGAAGCCCGCGATGCCGCGAAAGAGAAAGAGCCCCACCAGCACCAGCGGCATGAGGCGCACGATGTCGGCATCGCGCTCGACGAAGCTGCCATCAATGAGCGGGCGCATCATGGCCGCGAACAGGGGCTCGGTGGCGGCAAAGGCCAGCATCCCGACGATGGACACCGAAAACACGCGCCAGTAGGGGCGCACATGGCCGAGCAGGCGCCGATAGACCTGAGCCGCCGGCATAGCGGCTTGCTGATCCTGCGCCGCGCTCATGGCGCACCCGCCTCGCCAGATGGCGCATCGGGGCGCGCGGCGGCGAAGGCCACCCGACCCAGACCGGCCTGAGCGGCGGCATCGAGCGCGGTCATGACCGACTGATGCGGCGTGCGCGCATCGGCCTGGATGAGCACCCCGGCGTCGCGACGCTCGCCCGCCGCCACACGCAGCGCGCGCGCCAGGGTTGCCGCCTCGCGATCAACCAGACGCTGATCCTCGATGTAGAGGGCGCCGCTCGCGTCGATCACCACCCGGATGAGCGCCGGCTCCTCGGCGGGCGTCGGCTCGCCCTCGGCCTTGGGGAGCTGGATGCGCAGCCGCGCCTCATCCTTGAAGGTGGTCGAAACCATGAAAAAGATCAGCAGCAAAAAAACCACGTCGATCAGGGGGGTCAGGTTAATGTCGCTGTTGACGCGACGGCGTGGGCGCAGATTCATGCCTCGTTCTCCTCGCTCGCCTCGCGCTCGCCCTTGAGCACCTCGACAAGGCGCAGCGCCTGCTGCTCCATCTCGATGGCGAGACGCGAGACACGGCTGTCGTAGAAGCGATGGAAGATGAGTGTGGGAATGGCCACCGAGAGCCCCGCCGCCGTGGTGATGAGCGCCTTGGAGATACCGCCCGCGAGCAGGGCGGCATCGCCCACCCCGGCGTCCATGATGACGCTAAAGACATCAATCATGCCCAGCACCGTGCCAAGCAGCCCGAGCAGCGGCGTCACGGCGGCGATGGTGGCCAGGGTATCGAGAAAGCGCTCGAGCTCGGCCACCACATGACGCCCGCTGTCGGCGATGGCCTCCTTCATGACCTCATGCGAATGACAACGGTTGACCAGCCCGGCGGCCAGCATGCGCCCAAGCGGCGAGGCCTTGCCAATGTCGCGGATACGCTCGTCGGTGAGGGTGCGCTGGCGGTGCATCTGCCAGATGCGCGCCACCAGATTCGGCGGCATGATACGCCGCCGGCGCAGCACCCAGGCGCGTTCGATGACGATGGCGCTCGCCACGATCGAACACGCCAGAATGGGCGCCATCAACCAGCCGCCAGCGGTGACTAATTCAAGCACGTCGGATTCCTCGCGTCAGGCCGAGTTTCCCGCCCTCCCCGGGCGGATTCAAACCGACATCATACCCAAGGAAGGCCCCTCGGGGCAGGCAAGGCGCGCATCGACCTCAGAGCCCGGAACTCCACCAGCGCCCTTGACGCGCCCGCCAGCTCCAGGGGCCAAGACGCTCGCCTTGCGCGCGCAGCCGCCATTCAATGGTTCCAGTCTGCGCGCTTTCGAGCGAGGCGATGGCGCGCTCGGCGAGACGCTCGCGCACCACCTGGGCAGGAAAGCCGAACTGATTGGCATAGCCCACCGCGAACAGCACCCACTCGGGCGCCACTGCATCGAGAAAGGCGGCGGCGCTTGAGGTGGCGCTGCCATGATGGCCGGCCACCAGCAGGGTCGCGCCCAGCGCCTGTCCGTAGCGCTCGACCAGATCGAGTTCGACGCCCTGCCCCACATCGCCGGTGAGCAGGATGACCTCATCGCCCAGCGCGATGCGCAGCACGCAGGAGGCCGCGTTGCCCTCTAGCTGGTGCCCGGCGGGCGGATGCAGAAAACGAAAGGACACCCCCGACCAGTTCCAGCCCGCGCCCGCCTGACAGGGCTCGACCGGCGCGACCGAGAGCGCCCCGGGCTCGCCGCTGAGGAGGCGATCGACGGGAATCTCGGCGAGCAGCCCGCGCAACCCGCCGGCGTGATCGGAGTCGGCGTGGCTGATCACCAGCCGCTCGATGCGAGACACCCCCAGATGGCGCAGATAGGGCGCGATGACCGCCGTGCCGGTATTGAAGCCGCTCGCGAAGCCCGGCCCGGTATCGAACACCAGGGTACCCTCAGCGGTGCGCGCCACCGCAGCCAGCCCCTGACCCACGTCGAGCAGGCTGAACCAAAGCTCGCCCGGCGGCGGCTGAGGCGGACGCACCAGCACCAAGGGCGCAAGCAACACCAGCCCCAGCCAGCGCCCCGGCAACCCGCGCGGCGCCAGCGCCAGGGCCGTGCCGAGCAGCGCCGCGCCCCAGCCCCAGAGCGGCGGCGCGGGCAGGGTCGCCGAGGCCCAGGGATGCGCGGCCAACCAGCCCAGGGCATCGAGCCACCAGAGGAGCCAGTCGGCCACCCAGCGCAACCCCGGCTCAAGTCCAGGCACCAGGGCGGCCAGCGCGCCGAGCAGCACCAGGGGCAGCAGCACCAGGCTGAAGAGCGGCACGGCCAGAAGATTGACCAAGGGCGCGATCAGCGAGATCTGACCGAAGAGCCACAGCAACGGCGCCAGCAGCCCAAGGGTCACCACCCACTGCGCCCGCCCCAGACGCTGCCAGGCATGCGGCGCGGGGAGACGGTAGGCCAACCCCGCGACCAGCGCCGCCACCGCCCCAAAGGAGAGCCAGAAACCCGCCGAGAGCGGCGCGCGCGGATCGAGCAGCAGCACCGCGCCCAGCGCCAGCCCCAGCGCCTGCCAGGGACGCAGCAGACGCAACCACAGACGCGCACCCAGCACCACCGCGAGCATGACCAGGGCGCGCTGTGTCGAGAGGCTGAAGCCGGCCAGGGCGGCATAGAGCAGCGCCACGCCAAGACCCGCCAGGGCGGCGGCGCGCGGTGCGGCGAGCGCCAGGGCAAGCCATTCGCAGCGCGCCCACAGCCAGCCCACCACCGCCAGGGCAGCGCCCGCGATGAGGGCGATGTGCAGTCCCGAGATGGCGATCAGATGGCCGGTGCCGGTGCGCCGGAAGGCCTCCCAGTCCTCGGACGCGATGGCGCCGCGCTCGCCGATGGTGAGCCCCTGGATGAGACCGAGGGCGCGATGCTCGCCCAGCACCCCAGCGAGATGCTCGACAAAGCGCTGGCGCGTCCGGTCGATCCAGTGCCTTAAGCCCGGCCCCGCGTCCAGACGTTCGGGCGGACTTGCATCGCGCCCGGCGCGCAGAGTGCCCGTGGCCTGAATGCGCTGCGCCACCAGCCAGCGCTCGTAGTCGAAACCACCTGGATTGGCGAGCCCGTGGCGCGGCTTCAGGCGCACCGGCAGACGCCAGCGCTCGCCCACGGCCAGCCTGGGCAGGGGCCGATCCTCGCGCGCGTACCAGCTCAGTCTGACCCGCCCGCGCCAGGCGATGGGCGCCTGCCCTTTGGCCGTCCAGGCACGCTCGACCGCGAAGATAAAGCGGCTCGATCCCCCGCGATCGAGCGGCAGCGAGAGGATGCGCCCCTCCACCACCAGGGGTACGCGCGTGAGGGACGCGGGAAATTCGGCAGCGAGAAATCGCCCCGCATCCCACAGGGCCCAGCACAACCCAATGCCCAGCAGCAACACCAGGCGCAGGCTGCGCGAGCCGCGCCACAGCCCCCACGACAGCAGCGCCGCCCCCAACCCCAGCCAGAGGGGCGAGAGCCCGGCAAAGGCGCGCGCGAGCCATTGAGCCGGCGCGCCCGGCAGGGCGTGAAAGGCCAGAATGCCCAGGGCAAAGGCGAGCATGGCGAGCCGGATCATGCCCGTGGCACTCCAGTGAGCAGGCTAGCTAGGAGCGCCCAGCATCCTGACCTATACTGAGCATCGACACACTCGACCACAGAGCAGGGGCGCGGCATGAAGAGATGGCTCAAACGGCACATGCCGGCCCCCCAGGCAATCCTTGCCAATCGCTCGCTCGGCATCTTTGGTTCCTTGCTCCAGCCTCCCAATCTCTGGTCTCTCAACCGTCACTCGGTCTCGGGCGGCGTGGCCGTCGGGCTCTTCGTCATGTACCTGCCGCCCTTTGGTCAGCCCCTGCTGGCGGTGGCCCTGGCCATTCTGCTGCGCGTGAATCTGCCCATTTCCTTCAGTCTGGTGTGGCTCTCGAATCCCCTGACCATTCCGCCCATGTTCTACAGCTCCTATCTGCTCGGCTGCTGGCTGCTCGGCATCGAGGCGCGCGGCTTCGAGCTGCGCTTCTGGCTCGACTGGCACAACTGGCTGGCGGTCATGGCGCCGGTGCTGCTCGGCTCGCTGGTGTGCGCGAGCCTCTGCGCGGCGCTGGGGTATGCCGCCATCCGGATGCTGTGGCGCTGGCGGCTGGTGCGCGAGATTCGCCGCCGCCGCGCGCGCTATGCCCCGCCGATGGCGTCGGGCGCCAGCACGCCGTCGTCGAGCCGCCAGATCTGATCCATGCGCCCGGCCAGCTCCAGGTCGTGCGTGACCAGCACCAGCGCGGTGCCGATGTCGCGATTGAGTTCCAGCATGAGTTCATAGACCGCCAGCGCGGTGGTGCGGTCGAGATTGCCGGTCGGCTCGTCGGCGAGCAGACAGGCCGGGCGGGTCACCAGGGCACGGGCGATGGCCGCGCGCTGACGCTCGCCACCCGAGAGTTCACCTGGCTTGTGCGCACGGCGTTCAGCCAGCCCCACCCGCGCGAGCAGCGCCTCGGCCTCCGCGCGCGCCCGGCGCGGACTGGCGCCACCGATCAGGAGCGGCAGGGCGACATTTTCCAGAGCGGTGAATTCGGGCAGCAGATGGTGCAGCTGATAGACAAAGCCGAGATGACGGTTGCGCAGCCGATCGCGCCGGCGCTCGGAGAGCCGGGTGATATCGGTCTCACCCCAGCAGACCCGCCCGGCGCTCGGGCGATCAAGCCCGCCGAGACAGTGCAGCAGGGTGCTCTTGCCCGAGCCGGAGACACCCACGATGGCGATGCGCGCACCCGCCGCCACGGCGAAATCCACAGCATGCAGCACCTCGACCTCCAGCGGCCCCTGACGAAAGCTCTTCGCCAATCCTTCGGCGCTCAGCACCAGATCACTCATAGCGCAGCGCCTCCGCCGGCTGGGTGCGGGCCGCGCGCCAGGCCGGATAGAGGGTGGCCAGCACCGACATGAGAAAGGCCGAAGCGCCGATCAGCAGCACATCGGAGAGATGCACATCCGAGGGCAGCTCGCTGATGTAATAGATGGAGGGGTCGAGAAAATGCACCCCGAAGGCGCTTTCGATCCCCGCCACCACGGCCTCAACATTGAGCGCCAGCAAGACGCCCGCAGCGACGCCGACCAGGGTGCCGATGAGACCGATGGCCGTACCCTGCACCATGAAGATGGCCATGATGCGCCGTGGCGTCGCCCCCAGGGTGCGCAGCACCGCGATGTCGGACTGCTTGTCGGTCACCACCATCACCAGGGTCGAGACGATGTTGAAGACCGCCACCGCCACGATGAGAAACAGAATGAGGCTCATCATGCGCTTCTCCATCGCCAGGGCCTTGAAGAAATTGCTGTGCACCTGCGTCCAGTCGAGCACGCGGTAGAAGCCGCCCAGATCATAGGCAATCTCGCGCACCAGACGCGGCGCGGCCCAGAGATCGACCAGCTTGAGCCGGATGCCGGTGATCGACTCGCCCATGCCGAGCAGGCGCGAGGCATCGGCCAGATGAATGAAGGCGGCGTTGCGGTCGTAGTCGGCCATGCCCACCGAAAAGATGCCGCTCACCGTGAAGCGCTTCAGACGCGGCATGATGCCGGCGGGCGTGGCGCTCACCTGCGGACTGACCAGAGTGACCCGATCGCCCGGCCCGACCCCCAGATGGGCGGCCAGATCGCGCCCGAGGACGATGCGGAACTCGCCCTCGGCCAGCTCATCGACCGAGCCCTCGACCATGTCGCGGCGCAGCTCCGAGACCTCGTCCTCCTCGTGCGGCAGGATGCCCCGCACCACGGCGCCGCTCACCCCGGAGCCGGCCACCAGCATTCCCTGAAGCTCGACGAAGGGCGCCGCCCCGACCACATCAGGATGGGCGCGCACCTCGGCAAGCAGAGGCGGCCACTCCTCCATGACCCCGGCGGGATCGCTCAGGGTGGCGTGCGAGGCCATGCTCAGGATGCGCTCCTGAATCTCCTTGTGAAAGCCGTTCATGACCGAGAGCACCACGATGAGCGCCACGATGCCCAGGGCGATCCCCACCATGGAGGTCGCCGAGATGAATGAAATGAAATGGTTGCGCCGCTTCGCGCGGGTGTAGCGCAGACCGATGAAGAGTGAGAGCGGATGAAACATGGGTTGGAGTATAGCGCCTGACGATCACGTTATGTTTATGTTCCTCGGGCGCGGCCAAACCCCTGCACACTTGGGTGTAAACTTGGCTCATCACGACAGACCGCGACCAACGAGAGCGAATGATGCGCCGATTGCCTGCCGAATGGGAACCCCAAAGCGGAATCCTGCTGACCTGGCCCCACCAGGCCACCGACTGGGCCGAGCGGCTCGACGAGGTCGAGCCGCTCTATGCCGAACTCGCCGCCCTCATCAGCCGTTTCGAGCCGGTGCTCATCGTCTGCCACAACGCCGAGCAGGCCGAGACGGTGCGCGCCCGCGCTCTCGACGCCGGCACCGCGCCCGAACGACTGCGCCTCGCGCTCGCCCCGAGCAACGACACCTGGGCGCGCGATCATGGCCCCATCGGTGTGCTCGACGGCGGCGATCATCCGCTGCTCATCGACTTTCGCTTCAACGGCTGGGGCGGCAAATATCCGGCCGGACTCGACGATCACATCAGCCGCACCCTGGCCGATCAGGCCACCTTCGGGCGCTGCGAACTCGAGCGCTCGGCCCTGGTGCTCGAAGGCGGGGCCATCGAGAGCGATGGCCAGGGCAGCCTGCTCATGGTGCGCCGCACCCTCATCGACCCGCACCGCAACCCCGAGTGGTCGCCCGCCGAGATCGAGCAGGAGCTGGCCATGCGGCTCGGCGCCCGCCATCTGCTGTGGCTGGAGCACGGCGCCATCAGCGGCGACGACACCGACGGCCACATCGACACCTTGGCGCGCTTCTGCGCCCCGGATTGCATCTGCTACAGCCGCTGCGAAGATCCGGCGGATGCCGACTTCGCCGAACTGAACGCCATGGAGGCCGAACTGCGCGCGCTGCGCGATCCCCAGGGCCGCCCCTACCGTTTGGTCGCGCTCCCCACCCCAAGCCCGCAGCACGACGAGGAGGGCCGGCGTCTGCCCGCCGGCTACGCCAACTTTCTCATCCTCAACGGCGCCGTCATCGTGCCAACCTATGCCGACCCCGCCGACGAGCGCGCGCTCGCCATCCTCGCCGACTGCTTCCCCGGGCGCGAGATTCTCGGCCTCGACTGCCGCCCCCTCATCCACCAGGGCGGCAGCCTGCACTGCATCAGCATGCAGCTCACGCAGGGGGTTTTGCCCGAGGCCGGTTAAGCCCGAGCGGCATGGGATGGCGGCCTGCGCGCGATCAGCAGCGCCCGCACCGGCGCGGGATGGCCCTCGCGGGTGCGGCTGGGGTCGCGCGGATCGAGCTGGTCGGCGAGCGAATGAAAGCGCATCCAGGCGGTGGCGTGCTGTTCGGCGCTGGTGGTGGGCGCGCAGTGGATGCAGCGCACCGACTCGAAGCCGCAGCGCTCCAGCCACTGGGACAGCGCCGACACCGTGGGGATGAACCAGAGATTGCGCATCCCAGCGTAGCGCCCTGGCGGCACCAGCACCTCCTGGCCCGCGCCGGCGAGCACCAGGGTTTCGAGCACCAGCTCGCCGCCGGGGCGCAGCAGACGCTGGAGTTCGAGCAGATGATCGAGCGGTGAGCGGCGGTGATAGAGCACGCCCATGGAAAACACCGTGTCGAAGCCGCCGAGATCCTCGGGCAACTCCTCGATGCCAAGCGGCAGCACAGCAAGCCGCGCATCGCCCAGAAAGTGATTGACAGCAAGACACTGGGCCACAAAGAGCTGGGTCGGGTCGATGCCGAGCACGAGGCGCGCCCCGGCCCCGAGCATGCGCCAGGCGTGATAGCCGTTGCCGCAGCCGACATCGAGCACCAGACGCCCGTCGAGCGGGGCGATGTGCGAGGCCAGCCGGTTCCATTTCCAGTCCGAGCGCCATTCGGTGTCGATGCGCAGCCCGTGCAGCGAATAAGGCCCCTTGCGCCAGGGATGTAGCGCCATGAGCTGGCGGCGCAGCGCGAGCGCCGCTCCAGGCGCGAGCGGCCCCGCGCCTGTGCAGCCCACCGCCGCGCGATCGAGCCAGATGCGTCCCGGCTCCAGGGCCGGCAGCGCGGCCAGCGCCGCCGACCAGCGCGGCCAGTCGCCATGGGCGCGCGGGCCGAGGCGCGCGCGGCTGCGCTCGGCCAGTGTCTCGGCCCAGGGCGCAAGCCGCGTCTCGGCCAGATGCCCGAAAAAGGGCGCGAAGGCGCTCAGCTCCATGCCACCCATCCAACAAAGGTGAGGTTCTGAAACCAGCGCTCGACGGCGCGAAAGCCCGCCGCGCGCAGGCGCTCTTCATGCGCCTCGATGGTCTCGGGGATGAGCACCCGATCGAGCGCCGCGCGCTTGCCGGCGATGGCCAACTCGCTGTAGCCGTTGGCGCGCTTGAAATCCTCGTGCACGGCGGTGAGAAAGGCGCCAGACTCGCCCGGCAGCGCGATCTTTTCGGCCAGAATCAGGGCGCCGCCCGGCGCCAGCCCCGCGCGGATGCGCCCGAGCAGGGCCGCGCGCCGCTCGGGCGGGATGAATTGCAGGGTAAGGTTCAGCACCACCAGGGCGGCGTTCTCGATGGGAAGGGTCTCGATGTCGGCGCAGCGCGTCTCGATGCGCGCGCCGCCCTCAAGCGTTCGCAGCTGGGCTTGCAGCCGCTCGATCATGGCCGGGGCATTGTCCACTGCGATGAGGCGCGCATCCTCGGGAAGCTGGCGCAGCAGCGCGCGGCTGAAGGCGCCAAGCGAACAGCCCAGGTCATAGCAGCACCCGCCCGGTGGCACGATGCGACGCGCGATCAGGGCGCCAAGCCCGATCAGCTCGGCATAGCCCGGCACCGAGCGGCGCACCATGTCGGGAAAGACGCGCGCCACGTCGGCATCAAACTCAAAGGGCCGCACGGTGCGCGCGGGCCGGTCGAACAGGGTATCGGGATGACTCTCGTGCATGAATTCTTCAATCATTCAGTCGTGCAAAGAGCCCGTGCCAGATGACGGGTGTAACCCAACGGTCATGGCCGGGCGGTATAGAATAGAAGGCTCGACCGCGCATCAGGATCTGGTAATCCCCATCATGAGCATGCCCGAAGCCACGCCCCTCGCGTTGATCAACAGCAACGAGACGCCATCGCCCGCCGAAGAGATCAATCTTGATGATCCCAGCCTCTACCTCAGCCGTGAGCTGACCTGGCTCGCCTTCAACCGCCGCGTGCTGCACGAGGCCGAGGATGCGCGCACGCCGCTGCTGGAGCGGGTGAAGTTTCTCGCCATCGTCAGCAACAATCTCGACGAATTCTTCATGAAGCGCATCGGCGGTCTCAAGCAGCAGATCGCCGCTGGCGTGCATACCGCCGGCATCGACGGGCGCACACCGAGCCAGCAGCTCAAGGAATGTCAGGAGGCGGTGCGCGACTTCCAGCACGATTTCAAGCGCATCTACGACATGCTCATGACCGAGCTCGATGCCCATGATATCCGCATCGTGCGCCACGCCGCCCTGCCCGCCGACGCGCGCGAACGGTTGCGCGAGCATTTTCGCGCCAACATCTTCCCCATGCTCACGCCGCTCGCCATGGATCCGGCGCACCCCTTCCCCTTCATCTCGAATCTGGCGCTCAACCTGCTGGTCACGCTGCGCTACCCCGACGGCAACGAGATCTACATGGCGCGTGTCAAGGTGCCGGTGGGCAAGGATGTGTCGCGTCGAATGATCGCGGTGGATGGCGAACAGACCTATGTGACCCTTGAGGATCTGATCGTCGCCAATCTCGACATGCTCTTTCCCGGCATGGAGATTGTGTCCTGCGCGCTCTTCCGGGTGACGCGCAACGCCATCGTCGAGCCCGATGCCGAGGCGGCGAACGACCTGCTGGAGATGATCGAGAGCGAGCTGCGCGAGCGCCACTTCGCGCCCATCGTGCGCCTGGAGGTCGAGCCCGACATCGACCCCACGCAGCGCGGCATGCTCGCCGCCGAGCTGGGGCTGAACGAAGAGGAGGACGTCATCGAGGTCGAGGGCATGATGGCGCTGCGCGATCTGTTCGAGATTGCCGCCATCGAACGCCCCGAGCTGCACGACAAGCCGCACCGCCCGGTCGATCATCCGCTGCTCGCCAATGATCGGCGCAACATCTTCCATATCATCCGCGAAAACGGCCCCATCCTGCTTCAGCACCCCTATCAGCCCTTCAGCACCTCGGTCGAGCGCTTTCTGCGCACCGCCGCCGACGACCCCAAGGTGCTGGCCATCAAGATGACGCTCTACCGCACCTCGGCGGGCGCCATTCTCGACTCGCTCATCCAGGCCGCGCGCAACGGCAAGCAGGTGGCGGTGCTGGTCGAGCTCAAGGCGCGCTTCGACGAGGCGGCCAACATCGTCTGGGCGCGCCGGCTGGAGGCCGAGGGCATCCATGTCAACTATGGCGTCATGGGGCTCAAGACCCACAGCAAGCTCATCTTCGTGGTGCGGCGCGACTACTCCCAGCTCAGGCGCTACTACCACATCGGCACCGGCAACTATCACTCCGGTACCGCCAAGCTCTATACCGACCTGGGCATGCTCGGCTGCGATGAGGACATCGGCCAGGATCTGACCGAACTCTTCAACTATCTGACCGGTTACTCGCCCCCGCCGAGCTACCGCAAGATCCTCGCCGCGCCCTACAACCTCAAGCGCGCCATCATCGACAAGATCAACCGCGAAATCGAGCACCACAAGCGCAATGGCTCGGGCCTGATCCAGATGAAGATGAACGCGCTGGAGGATGCAGAGATTACCCGCGCGCTCTACAAGGCCAGCCGCGCTGGGGTCCAGGTCGATCTCATCATCCGCGACACCTGCCGCTTCCGCCCGGGACTGCCGGGAGTCAGCGAGCGGGCGCGGGTGGTGTCCATCGTCGGGCGCTTTTTGGAGCACGCGCGCATCATGTATTTCCGCAACGGCGGCGATGAGGAGTATTTCATCGGCTCGGCGGACATGATGGGCCGCAATCTCGACAGCCGCGTCGAGGTGCATGCACCGGTTGAAAATCCCGAACTGCGCCAGGAGCTGCGCCTCATTCTCGACGTGCAGCTCGCCGATTCGCGCTCGGCCTGGGACATGGACAGCACGGGCAACTACCACCAGCGCACGCCCGCCGACGACAACGCCAAGGGCGCGCAGGAAATCCTCGCCGGGGTGGCCGAGAAACGTCTCGCGGCAGCGGCCAAGCATAAGGAGAAGAAGATCCGCTCGCGCCTTGTGAGCCACTTCCAGTGGCGGCTGCG
>JAFGTZ010000420.1 GCA_016938795.1 Chromatiaceae bacterium
CCCAGGGCGTGGGCGCGGGAAGCTGCCGTGAGGGCGCTCGGAGGAAGGGGCAGGCTGGAGAGGAGGTCGAGCGAGCCGAGCAGCTGCGGCTGAGGGTCGCGAAAAACCACGCCAATGCCGCCGCTGTGATGGTGAACCACCAAGGCCGGCAGACGCCAGGCACGGTCTGGAGTCTGAAATTCGAGTTCGATCAGGGTGCCGCTTGGCAGCGTGAGGTTCTGAAGTTCAAGAAACATCCCTTCTGCCGAGAGGTTGCGTCCGGTCGCGCTCGAAAAATGCCGGTTGCGGTAACGGAGATGGACTTGCAGTTCATGCGGCTGGCGGTAGTAATAGCGGCGTTCGACAGTCATCGCGCGCGGACTCCATGAAGATTCGACAATCGGCGGCTATCTTAGAAGCCGATCTTGACGAGTCCGTGCTGCTCGGATGACGGAATGATGAAGCTTGGGCCCGCGTTCTGGCGCTGTCTGAGGCAAAAAAGAACCCCCAAGGCCACAGGGGGGAGGCAGCCTTGGGGGAATGCTCCCGGCAGGTGCCGGGATGGACCGCCGTCAGGGGGGATCGGGCGGCCCGTTGCGCTCGCTGGATGAGACTTTGAAGTATTGACGAAGTTCCTTGAATTTCAATGGGCTTCCTCCCAATTCGTGCCTTCCCCGATAGCGACAACCAGCGGTACGGCAAGTTCGGCGGCGCCTTCCATCAGTGCGCGGATGCGCGCCCGGGCTTCTTCCAGGGCGGCATCGGCCACCTCGAACACCAGCTCGTCGTGCACCTGCATGATCATGCGCACAGGTGCCCCCTGGGTTTCGATCCAGTCATCGACCGCGATCATGGCGCGCTTGATGATGTCGGCGGCGCTGCCCTGCATGGGCGCGTTGATGGCGGCGCGCTCGGCGGCGGCGCGCTGGTTAGGGTTGCGGTGTTCGATCCCCTCGATGCGCAGCCGCCGCCCGAAGAGTGTATGCACGGCGCGCTCTGCGCGGGCCTGTTCGCGGGTGCGCTCCATGAAGGCGCGCACGCCCGGATAGCGCTCGAAATAGCGCTCTACCCAGGCCTGCGCCATGCCGCGCTCGATGCCGAGCTGGCGCGCCAGTCCGAAGGGCGACATGCCATAGATGAGCCCGAAGTTGATGGCCTTGGCCGCGCGACGCTGCTCGCTGCTGACCGCCTCGGGCGCGATGCCGTGAATCTCGGCGGCGGTGGCGCGGTGGATGTCCTGACCCGAGGCGAAGGCCTCCAGCAGGCGCGCATCACCTGAGAGATGCGCCATGATGCGCAGCTCGATCTGCGAATAATCGGCCGCGAGCAGCCGATAGCCCGGCTCGGCGATGAAGGCGCGCCGGATGCGCCGGCCCTCCTCGGTGCGGATGGGAATGTTTTGAAGGTTGGGGTCGCTTGAAGACAGCCGCCCGGTGGCGGTCACCGCCTGATGGTAGGAGGTGTGCACCCGTCCGCTCACCGGATCGACCAGGCGCGGCAGCTTGTCGGTGTAGGTCGAGCGCAGTTTGGACAGCCCCCGATGCTCCAGGATGACGCGCGGCAGGGCATGGCCAGCGCTGGCAAGCTGTTCGAGCACCTCCTCCGAGGTCGAGGGCGCGCCCTTGGGTGTCTTGGCCACCACGGGCAGTCCTTGTTCCTCGAACAGGATGGCGCCGATCTGCTTGGGCGAGCCGAGATTGAAGGGGTGCCCGGCGATATCCTGGGCCTCGCGCTCCAGCTCCAGAATGCGTTCGGCCAACTGCTGGCTTTGCACGGCGAGCGCCGCGCAGTCGATGCGCACCCCGCGCCGCTCGATGCGCGAGAGCACGCCGAGCAGCGGCATCTCGATGTCGCGGTAGAGGGCGGCGAGTGCGGGCTCGGCCTTGAGCTGCGGCCAGAGTGTGCGGTGCAGGCGCAGACAGACCTCGGCGTCCTCGGCGGCATAGGGGGCGGCCTGCTCCAGCGGAATCTCGGCGAAGCCAAGTTGCTTGGCGCCCTTGCCGGCGATGTCTGCGAAGCGGATGGTATCGTGATCGAGATGGCGCTTGGCGAGGGTGTCGAGGTCGTGACGGTTGGCGGTGCTGTCGAGCACATAGCTTTCGAGCAGGGTGTCGTGGGCGATGCCGCCGAGCGCGATGCCGTGGCGCGCGAGTACGCTCATGTCGTATTTGAGGTTTTGGCCGACCTTGAGGCGCGCGGGGTCTTCAAGCAGGGGGCGCAGGCGCTCCAGCACCCAGGTCCGGTCGAGCTGCTCGGGCGCACCCGGATAGCTGTGGGCGAGCGGCACATAGGCCGCGCGCCCCGGCTCCAAGGCAAAGGAAATCCCGACCAGCTCGGCCTGCATGTAGTCGAGCGAGGTGGTTTCGGTGTCCAGCGCGATGAGTTCGGCGCTGTTGAGACGCTCGCTCCAGGCATCGAGCGCGGCTGCATCGAGAATGACCTCGTAGTCGAGAGCGGCGGGCGCGGCCGGGGGCGTCTCGATCCTGTCGTCCGCTGCCCCATGCGTATCCTCCCCATGCGCGTTCTCGAGGCCCGCGAGCAGCTTGCGCGCCTCGAAGCGCTGGTACCAGGCGCGCAGGGTTGGAAGATCGGGCGAGGCGGGGCGCAGATCGGTGGGGGTCAGATCGAGCGGCACATCACGCCGGATGGTGGTCAGCTCGCGCGCGAGCGGGATCTGCTCCAGGCTCGCGCGCAGACTCTCGCCGATCTTGCCCTTGACGCTCTCGGCCTGTGCGATGAGCGCGTCAAGACTGCCGTAGTCGCCGAGCCATTTCACCGCCGTCTTGGGGCCGCACTTGGGCACGCCGGGGATGTTGTCGGAGCTGTCGCCCATGAGGCTGAGATAATCGACGATGCGCTCGGGCGGCACGCCATACTTGGCCTTGACCCCCTCGGCATCGAGCAGGGTATCGGTCATGGTGTCGATGAGATGGACCTGTGCATCGACGAGCTGGGCCATGTCCTTGTCGCCGGTAGCGATCAGGGTGCGGATGCCGGCGCGCCGCGCGGATTCGGCCAGGGTGCCGATGACATCGTCGGCCTCGACGCCCGCAACGGCGAGCAGCGGCAGCCCCAGGGCGCGGATCACGGCGTGCAGGGGCTCGATCTGGGCGCGCAGCTCCTCGGGCATGGGCGGGCGATGCGCCTTGTAGTCGGCATAGCGTTCATGGCGGAAGGTCTTGCCTGGTGCGTCGAACACCACGCCCACATAGTCCGGGCGCTGGCTGTCGATGAGCCGGCGCAGCATGGCGATCACCCCGGTCACGGCCCCGGTGGGCTCGCCGCTGGAGTTGGTCAGCTTGGGCAGGGCATGGTAGGCGCGGAACAAATAGCTCGACGCATCGACCAAGAGCAGGGGGTAGTGTGCAGCCATGGCGCCTCTCGTGAAAAACTTTATCGGGAATTAGGCGCGAAACCTTAACATGGCGCAATCCCAGAAGAAGACTGGGGGGATATAATGTCCCAAGCTGTTTCCGTGTCCGCGCCGGGCTGTCCACTCGGCCCGCGCGAAGGCGACGCCTTCAGGCGGAACCAGCCAAGCGGTTTTTTCCAGGCGCGCGAGCGCTTTTTCCATCGTGAACGACTGTTGTCAGGAGTCTGAACATGTTCGACAAGCTGCCCAAGAATGTTGGCAAGACCGACCGTAACTTCCGTCTCGCCGCCGGCGGCGTGCTGGTGCTCGGCGGTATCGTGAGCCAGAGCTGGATCTTCACCATCATCGGTCTGGTGGTGCTGGCCACTGGCGCGCTGGGCACCTGCCTGGCCTACGTGCCCTTCAAGATCGACACCACCACCAAAGACAAGGACTGATCGCCTTGCCGGCGGCCCGCCATCTCCGGCGGGCCGTTTTCGCTGCCCGTATCTTCTGCGGGCAGTCTCACACTCAATGCGCTAATTGCACATGAATCGCTCGTCGCTGTTCGTGCCACCTGCCTGGTTTTCCTCTCTGCTGGCACTCTGCGCGGGCGTCCTCGCGGTTTTTTCCTTCGCGCCCTTCGGCTGGTTCGTGCTCGCGCCCCTGGCGCTGGCCCTGTTGCTGGAGTCTCTGCGCCACAGCTCGCCGCGCGCGGCCTTCTGGCGCGGCTGGCTGTTCGGCTTGGGGCTCTTTGGGGTCGGAGTCTTCTGGATTCGCATCAGCCTGAACGAATTCGGCAATCTGCCTCCCGTGGCGGCCAATCTGCTCACGCTGCTCTTCGTGGCGGTCATGGCGCTCTTTGTCGCGCTGTTCGCCTGGGCGCAGCGTCGGCTGGCGCCCGAGCCGGGGCCGCGCGCCCTGCTGCTGGTCTTTCCCGCGCTCTGGGTGCTGATCGAATGGATGCGCGGCTGGTTTCTGACCGGCTTTCCCTGGCTCACGCTCGGCTATAGCCAAACCGATGGCCCGCTCTCGGGCTATGCACCGCTGCTTGGCGTCCATGGGGTCAGCCTGGCGGTGGCGCTCTCGGGGGCGCTGCTCTGGGCGCTGGCGCGCTGGAGAGGCTGGCGCCGCTGGAGCGCAGGGCTCTTGCTGATTGCGCTCTGGGCGGGCGGGCTTGGTCTGAGCGCCCTGCGCTGGAGCGAGCCGGCGGGCGAGCCCCTGCGGGCATCCGTGGTGCAGGCAAGCGTGCCGCAATCCATGAAATGGGATCCAGAGACGCTTTGGCTGAGCGCCCAGCGCTATCTGGAGCTGACTCTGGAGCATCTCGACTCCGATCTCATCGTCTGGCCCGAGACGGCCCTGCCCGATACGCTCGATCAGTGGCGGGCGCCCCTGCTCGATCCGCTTGCCGAGCGTGCCCGCGCCGAGGGCGTTGAGCTGGTGCTTGGGGTGCCCATTCGCGACGAGACGACGGGGCACATTCATAACAGCCTCATCAGCCTCGGCAGCGTTGAGGATCGCTACGACAAGCGCCATCTTGTTCCCTTTGGCGAGTTCATGCCGTTGCGCGCCCTGCTTGAACCCCTGGCGGCCTGGTTCGATGTGCCCATGTCGGATTTCAGCCGGGGAGACGCCCGCAAGCCGCTGCTGCGCGTGGGCGAGCATCTGGCCGGGGTCTCCATCTGTTATGAAGACGCCTTCGGGGCCGAGGTGGTCGAGGCGCTGCCCGAGGCCGCGTTTCTCATCAATGTGAGCAACGATGCCTGGTTTGGCGATTCGCTCGCACCGCGCCAGCATTTGCAGATTGCCCGGATGCGCGCGCTCGAAAATGCCCGCTATCTGCTGCGCGCCACCAATACCGGCATCTCGGCCATCATCGACGAGCGGGGGCGGGTGCTTGGTCGGGTGGAGCCTTTCGTGATTGGCGGCTTCAGCGCTGAGGTGCGCCCCCTGAAGGGCGCGACACCCTTTGCCATCTGGGGCAATGGCGCGGCGCTGGCGCTGGCGGTCGGGTTGCTGTTTCTGGGGCTGCGTCGGGCGCGAGCGTCCGACACCATCAACCAGCGCGGAGCATCCGAGTCAAACCAAAAAACTGATTTGCAACACCCATAATATGAACCTTGTGTCTCGTTTCAGGGGATCTCTGTGCAGGCCTTGATACGCTTTTTTATCGAGTTGTGCGCCCTGCGTCGCGCACCGCAGCAACTGCCCGCCTCCGAGGCGCTCTTTGCCGTGGTGCTGGCAGCCGATCTGGTGGCCGGGCTCTTGGTGGGGCTCATGGCGGGCCAAGGGCCGGGGACGAGCCTCCTGCAGGGCCTCGCCGAGATTGCCCTGATGCTGGGTGCGCTTCAGCTCGCGCTGAGGATCTTCAAACATCCAAGGCGCTTTCTTCAGGCGGCCACGGCGCTGCTCGGCAGTGGTGCGCTTATCGGACTGCTGGCCCTGATTCCGCTGTCCATGAATCCCACCGGTAGCGCCACCACCGATCTGGCCGCGCTGGGCGCGGTGCTCTTTCTGGCGCTGGTAGTCTGGAGCCTGGTGGTGACCGGGCACATCCTGCGCCACACCTTCGAGCTCACGCTCGGCCAGGGCGTGGCCATCGCGGTGGCCTTTGAGATACTGGCCGTTGCGCTCATCGGCACCCTGCTGGGTTAGCCATCTGCTGATTCTTCATCCCTGATCCGCGTCTTCTTTCATGCATCTACATATCCTCGGTATCTGCGGCACCTTCATGGGTGGCATCGCCCTGCTCGCGCGCGCGCTCGGGCATGAGGTCACCGGCTCCGACGCCAATGTCTATCCGCCCATGAGCACCCAGCTCGAAGCGGCGGGTATCCGCCTCATGGAGGGCTATGCAGCCAGTCATCTCGATCCGGCCCCCGATGTGGTGGTGGTCGGCAATGCCATGAAACGCGGCATCCCGGCGGTCGAGGCCATGCTCGACCGGGGGCTTGCCTACTGCTCGGGGCCCGAGTGGCTGCGCACCCATCTGCTCGGTTCGCGCTGGGTGCTGGCAGTGGCCGGCACCCATGGCAAGACCACCACGGCCAGCATGCTGGCCTGGGTGCTGGAGGAGGCGGGGCTCGCGCCGGGCTTTCTCATCGGCGGGGTGCCGCGCGATTTCGGGGTTTCGGCGCGCCTTGGCGAGACGCCCTTCTTCGTGGTCGAGGCCGACGAGTACGACACCGCCTTCTTCGACAAGCGCTCGAAGTTTGTACACTACGGGCCGCGCACCCTGATCCTGAACAATCTAGAGTTCGATCATGCCGATATCTTCGAGAATCTTGGGCAGATCCAGCGCCAGTTCCATCATCTGGTGCGCACCGTGCCGGGCTCTGGCCTGATCGTTCATGCCCATGCCAGCCCCGCGCTCGATGAGACCCTGGCTCAGGGCTGCTGGACCCCGTGCGAGACCTTTGGCGCCGCAGGCGACTGGCGCGCCCGCGCGCTCGCGCCCGATGGGTCGCGCTTCGAGGTGCGGCTCGGCGAGGAGGTGCTCGGGCGCGTCGAGTGGGAGCAGACCGGACAGCACAACATGCTCAACGCGCTTGCGGTGCTGGCGGCGGCGCGTCATGCCGGGGTGGCGCCGACTCAGGGGCTGGCAGCGCTCGGTCGCTTCGGTGGCGTGAAGCGGCGCATGGAGCCGCGCGGCGAGGCGCGCGGGGTGCGGGTCTTCGACGACTTCGCCCATCATCCCACGGCCATTGCCACCACGCTTGATGGGGTGCGCCAGCGGCTTGGGCAGGGGCAGGGGCGCATTCTGGCCGTGCTGGAGCCGCGCTCCAACACCATGCGCCTGGGGGTGTACAACACCAGTCTGGCCGCCTCGCTCGATGCTGCCGATCGGGTGTATGTCTATGCGCCGCCCGATCTGGGCTGGGATGCTGGCGCCGTGTTTGCCGCGCTGAGCGAGCGTGCCCTGGTGTCCGACTCCATTGAACAAATCGTCGCGGCGCTCTGTGCCGAGGCGCGCGCGGGCGATCAGGTGGTGGTGATGAGCAACGGCGGTTTTGGGGGCATTCATGAGCGGCTGCTGGCCGCGCTCGGGGAGTCCGCGCATGGCTGAGGCAACCGCATTAACCGAGTGGCCGCGCACCATTGCCGTGGCCCTTACCGGGGCCTCGGGCGCGCAGTATGGGCTGCGGCTCATCGACTGTCTGATCGCCTCCGGCGCCCGGGTCTATGCCATGGTGTCGCAGGCGGCACAGGTGGTGTTGCGCATGGAGCTCGATCTGGAGCTGCCCGCCCGCCCCGAGGAGACCGAGCGCTGGCTCACCGAACGTTTTGGTGCGCGCCCCGGACAGCTGCGCGCCTTCGGGCGTCAGCAATGGAGCGCGCCGGTGGCGAGCGGCTCGAATCCGCCCGATGCCATGGTGGTTTGCCCTTGCACCATGGGCACAGTCGCAAGTCTGGCCAACGGGCTGTCTGACTCGCTTATCGAGCGCGCTGGCGATGTGATGCTGAAAGAGCGCCGCCCGCTCATTTTGGTGGTGCGCGAAACCCCCTTCAGCGCCATTCATCTGGAGAACATGCTGCGTCTCACCCAGGCTGGCGCACTCATCATGCCGGCCTGTCCGGGCTTTTACCATCGCCCCGAGCGGGTCGAGGAAATCGTGGATTTCATGGTTGCCCGAGTGCTCGATCAGTTGGGCGTCGAGCACCGGCTGATGCGCCGCTGGGGCGATGAGGTGGCGCACTAGCGCCGTGTGCGGCGCGCCTGTCGGGGGATGATCTTGACCGTTTTCACGCCGCTGTCGGCGCTTTGGATGACCTCGATGGGATGCCCGCCAAGCTTCAGGCTGGTGCCGGGTTCGGGGATGGTTTCGAGATAGTCGAGTATGAGCCCGTTGAGCGTCCTGGGGCCGTCGGTGGGCAGCTCCCAGCGCAGGGCGCGGTTGAGGTCGCGCACGCTGATGCCGCCATCGACAAGCAGGGTGCCATCCTCGCTGCGGTGAATCTCGGGCAGGTTATCGGAGGGATCGGTGGTGAATTCGCCAACAATTTCTTCGAGCAGATCGGTCAGGGTAATGAGCCCCTGAAAGTCGCCGTACTCGTCCACCACCAGCCCCACGCGCTGACGACCGCGCTGAAAGTTGAGCAGCTGCTGATAGAGCGGGGTGGCCTCGGGCACGAAATAGGGCGCGCGGGCGATGGCGCGCAGATGCTCCTTGCCAAGCCCCCGGTCGAGCAGCACATGCAGGGCGTTGCGTGCGTGAACGATGCCGATGACATTGTCAATGCCGCCATCGAAGAGCGGCAGACGGGTGTAGTTGGCGTTGCGGATGGCCTGGAGAATCTCATCCTCGCTGTCCTGGATGTCGATGCCCTCGACCTCGTTGCGCGGAATCATGATGTCCTCGACCGTCTCACGCTCCAGATCAAGAATGGCGAGCAGCATGGAGCGGCTGCGCTCGGGGATCATGGCGCCCGCCTCGCTGACTACGGTGCGCAGCTCCTCGCGGCTAAGCGCGTTGCCCGCCTGATCGCCCTCGGGGGCGATGCCGAGCAGACGCAGCAGTCCGTTGGTGAAGAGATTGACGAACCACACCAGCGGATAGACCACCTTCAGCAGCAGGGTATAAATATAGGCCGCCGGAAAGGCGAGACGCTCGGGGTGCAGGGTGGCGTAGGTCTTGGGCGTGACCTCGGCGAAGATGAGGATCACCAGGGTGAGCAGTCCGGCGGCGATGCCGATGGCCGCCTCGCCGCCGAGCCGCAGCGCGATGACGGTGGCGAGCGAGGAGGCCATGATGTTGACGAAGTTGTTGCCAAGCAGGATGAGCCCGATGAGCCGGTCGGGCCGTTCGAGCAGCCGCCGTGCGATGCGCGCGCCGCCATGCCCCTGTTCGGCGAGGTAGCGCAGTCGGTAGCGGTTGATGGTGAGCAGAGCGGTCTCGGAGCCGGAGAAAAAGGCCGAGAGCAGAATGAGGAAGCCGAGCAGCAGAAAGAGGCCGGAGAGCGGAAGGTCGTTCACGAGGATGCGCGGGGCAATCGGGAGAAATGTGGCCGCATTCTAGCCCGAATGCCGTGCGCCCGGTAGCCAAGGGGCAGGTCTAAGCGGCGCGCGGTTTGCAGCACGGCCTGCCTCGGGCATACTGCGGGCCTTTTTCCGACCCGAGTTTCGCCATGTTCA
>JAFGTZ010000421.1 GCA_016938795.1 Chromatiaceae bacterium
CCGGGCACCGCGCAGCCGCCGGCGAAGACCCCGGCGAGAATGAAGGGCAGGGTGCTCTGGCCGTGCAGCCCGAAGCGATGCAGCACCTTGTCGAGAATGAAGGCGATGCGCGCCATGTAGCCCGAATCCTCGAGCATGGCGATGAGTGCGAAGAGGATGAGAAAGATGGGCACATAGTTGAGCAGGGTGTTGGCCGAATCGACCAGCCAGAGCCCCATGGCGCGGGTGTAGGGATCGACCAGGAACCCCGCCTCGGGCAACACTCCCGCGATCAGCTCGCGCGCCTTGGCGAGCCAGGGCCAGGTGTAGGTGGTGAGCTCGTAGCCCCAGACGATGGCGACCTGGTAGATGAGAAAGACGGTGAGAACCAGGATCGCCGGGGCCATCCAGCGATTGAGCACCAGGCGGTCGATGCGCTCGGTGAGAGTCGGGCGACTGTCCTCGCGCATCTGAAAGACCCCGTCGAGCAGCGCCGTGATGGCGCGCTCGCGGCAACCCACGACATGATCGGTCACATCCACGCCCTGCTCGCGCTCGAAGTGTTGTCGCAGCCGCGCGGCCTCGTCGAGCAATGGCTCGGCGCGCGCCGGCTCCAGTCGCGAGCGCACCAGGGCCAGCGCCTGACCGTCCTCTTCCAGCAGCTTGAGCGCGAGCCAGCGCCCGGGCACCCCGGCTAGCTCCGCAATGGCGAGGATTCGCGCGGTCAGGGCATCGAGCGGTTGTTCCAGTGCCCTGTAATCCACCGGCGCGCGCGGGTGGGCGCGCGTACCGGCGCTGGCGCGTGCTCGAATGGCCGTGCGCAAGTTCTCGCGCCCCTCGCCCTTGCGCCCGACGGTGCGCACCACAGGCACCTCCAGTCGCTCGGCGAGCAGGGCCGGGTCGATGTGCTGACCGCGTCCCTCGGCCACGTCCACCATGTTGAGCACCAGCACCAGGGGCAACTCCATCTCCAGAAGCTGAAGGCTGAGATGCAGCGAGCGGCGCAGATTGGAGGCATCGACCACGTTGACGGTGACGTCGGGTCGCTCCTGAAGCAGAAAATCGCGCGCCACCCGCTCCTCCAGCGAGAAGGAGGTGAGGCTGTAGGTGCCGGGCAGATCGACGGTGCGCACCGCGCCCTGGC
>JAFGTZ010000422.1 GCA_016938795.1 Chromatiaceae bacterium
GCGCGGGCGGCTCTCCCGCCTGATTCTCCCGTCCGCTTCAGTCCGCCGTCTTCGCCGCCTGTGCCCGATGCAGCCGCACATCGAGCGGCCCCTTGGCCGCAAGATGCACATCCCGCTGCGGGAAGGCGATGCCGATGCCATGTTCGGCGAAGCTGTCGTAGATCATCTGATGCAGCTCGGTGATGACCGCGATGCGCCCGTCGAGCGATTCCAGATAGCAGCGCAGATAGAGCACCAGGGCGTTGTCGCCGAAGCTCTCGAAGCTGATGAGCGGTGCCGGATCGGCCAGCACCTTCTCATGGCGCTCGGCCACCTCGGCGAGCAGCTCAAGCGCCTTGCGGGTATCGCAGCCGTATTCCACGCCAACCGGCACGGTCACCCGGTTTTGCTGATCGGTAAGGGTCCAGTTCAGCAGCCGTCCGGTGATGAACTCCTTGTTCGGCACCAGCAGTTCCTGCTTGTCCCAGTTGCGGATGGTGGTGGCGCGGATCTGGATGTTGGTGACCACGCCTGTGGTGTCCCCAATGGTCACGATGTCGCCCACCCGCACCGGGCGCTCGAAGAGGATGATGATGCCGCTGATGAAGTTGGCCACGATTTCCTGCAAACCGAAGCCGATGCCCACGCTGAGCGCGGCCACCAGCCACTGCACCTGCGACCAGTTGAGCCCCAGGGTGGAGAAGGCGAGCAGAAAGGCCACGGCGGTGATGGAATAGCTCGCGAGCGTCTTGATGGCATAGCGCCCGCCCGCCGAGACCGTTTCGCTCTGGAGCAGCATGATCTCGATCAGGGCGGGCAGATTCTTGGCCGCCACCGTGGCCACGAAGAGGATGATGACCACCAGCCCGATATCGGCGGCGGTGACCGGCACGCTTTGCATGGCCCCATCGATTTGGGTGCTGCTTTGCCAGAGCGTGAAGCGCTCCAGCATGTTGAAGGCGGGCAGCACATCCGACCAGGTGATCCAGAGTCCGATGACGGCCCCCATGAAGACGACGGCATTGATCAGTCGCCGGGTCTGCTCGTCAAGGGCGGCGAGATTGGGCTCGCTCTCCTCGACCTGCAAGACCTCGCTGGGACCGCCCGCTTCGCTCTCGGCCTGGGCGCGGCGCGCCTCCAGACGCTCCAGCGCGGCCTGGAGCGCAAGCCGCCGGCGCGCCACCATGAGCCAGCGCACGATGGTCTGATGCAGCACCACCAGCGCGAGCGCAAGCCAGGTTTGCGATACCAGCGACTGGAAGAGCACGCCGGCGGTGTAGACATAGCCCACCAGGGCCAGGGCGGCGAGCGCCAGCGGGGTGGCCACGATGAGGGGGAACCAGAACAGTCTGGAACCATTGATCCAGCCACTCGGCTGAGCGGCGAGGAAGGGGGCGACGATGCCGCGTGTGGGATGGAGCAGCTGCCAGAAAAAGGCCGAAAAACCCAACATGCTCGCCACCAGTGCGAGCCGCCCGAGACCGCCGCTGTAGGCGGGATCATTGTGGTTGTAGATGGTCAGCGCGACCAGCACGACCGGCAGGATATAGACAATAAACCAGTCGAAATCACGCCGGATGCGCCGGGTCAGCTCAGTGTTCCAGCGGAAATGGCGCTCGGCCACGCCGCCGCTGATGCAGAGCGCGCGAAAGGCGAGCAGGTAATAAAGCCCGAAGGAGCCCGCGCTGAGCGCGCCGCCAAAGGCGCGTGCGAAGGCGGGCGCCTCGGTCGAGAGCAGCAGTTGCTGCCCGAGCAGCCACAGCAGCAGCGGCAGCGGCAGAGCCGCAATCAGGCTCAGCCCGATGGCCTTGAGGGTGTGGCGAATGGCGTCGGTGCGCACCCGGCGCAACGGCTCGGCGCAGGCGCGAATGGTGCGACGCAGCCAGGACAGCCGCAGATAGAGCAGCGCCACCAGGCCCAGCCCGAGCCAGGCGGGCAGGGCGTGGATCAGGCGCTCAGCAAGCGCCGCGCCGGTTGCGCGCCAGTTTTCCCAGGCGAACAGCCACAGCAGGGCGTCGGGCAGGGTGCGTAGGGTTTCCAGGCCAATGGGGGCGGCGCTGCGCACCCACAGCAGGCGCTCGGCGAGAAAGTTGTCGTACTGGCCGGCAACCTGAATGAGCCCATCGGTGGCAAAGTTCAGCTCGCCGAGCTGACGGATATAGTCATCCTCGATGTCGAGCGCCTGAGCGATGAGCTGTTCGCGCTGATCGAGCAAGGGGGCGAGCTGGGCGCGGATCTCGGGGGTGTCGGCCTCGGGGGCGGCGGCGAGCAGCGCGTCGAGATAGCGCTCGCGCTCGCGCAGATGGCGTTTGTCCTCGCGGTAGCGGATCTGGCGCAGGCTGGCCTCGGCGATTTCGTCCTCGCGCGCCTCGATGAGCTTGCGATACTGGCGCACATCGGGCAGCTGGGTGCGGCTGTCGATCAGCACCTGGCCGAGCGCCTTGGTCAGCCCCACGGCTTCGAGCCGCTGGCGCGCCCCGCGATACTCCTCTTCGATGCGCTTGCGTGCGCTCTCGGTGGCGGCAAGATCGGCGCGCAGGGTATCGAGCCGGGTGGTGATGCGGCTGAGCGCATCGCTGATGTGGGCATTCTCGCGCGCCGCCTCGCCCACCAGCGGGTGCTTGTCCTCGGCCTCGCGCTGGGCCTGTTCGGCGGCCTCGCGCGCGGCGGCGGCCTCGGCGGCGCGGCGTGCGTTGAGCGCCTCTTCAAGCGCGCGTTGGTGCGCCTGGAGTTGGCGAATCTGGTGCGCGGTCTCGTCGCGTTGCGCCTGATAGAGCGCCAGCCGCACGGGCTGGCTGAGCAGCTCCTGTTCCAGCATGCGGGTTTCGGCCCACAGCGCCTCGCGCTGGGTGTTGGTCGCCCAGGCGCGCGCCTGGGTGAGTTCGGGCGATTCGCCCTCCACGGCGGGCGATGAGGTGAGGCTATCGAGTGTCTGCTTGATTTCGGTAATGCGCGCACGCGCCTGGGTGGGGCGGGCGTTGCCCTGGTCGAGCTGCTTGTCGAATTCATCGAGACGGGCTTCCTCCACGGCCAGATCGGCGAGGATCTGGTTGAGTTCGCGGTTGATCGCCTCGATGCCCAGCTTGGCATCGACCTGGGGCGCCTGCTCAAGAGGCGGCTGGCGCTTGAGGCGATCAAGAATCTGGCTGGTCTCGGTCGGCGCGCTCTTGAGTGCGCTGGCAAAGTCGGCGGCCTTGCGCTCGAAGTCGCGCTTGGTCTCCAGATTGGCGAGCGCGCGGCGGTAGAGCTCGATGAGTGTGTTGCGGGTGCCTGTGTCGAGCGCGCTTGCGGCCTCGGTTTCGGCGATCCTGGTTTCGATCTGGCTGCTCGATGGCAGGCTCGAGGGCGCCGTCGTGTGCGTCGCTTCGGTTTGGGCGCCAAGGCCGGGCGCCACGAGCGCGAACAGCATCGGGAGGAGGGGAAGCAGGCGGCGGGCCGGCAAAGGCGGGCGGGGGCATGAAGCAGACACGGAACCTTCCTGAAGGGTGCGCAGACGCCCACGCGCGCCGGGAGGCGGCGGTCGCGGTCACAGCGTCTTGATGAAAACCTGCGAATTGCGCTGAAAATTGTAGAGGGCCTGTCTTTGCATGGGAAGGGCGCCAAGGTCCGCCGGTTCGAAACCGCGTTCGCGAAACCAGTGCGCGGTCTGGGTGGTGAGCACAAAGAGACGCCCGATGCCGCGCGCGCGCGCCTCGCGCTCCATGAATTCGAGCAGCCGATCGCCGCGCCCCGAGGCGCGATAGTCCGGATGCACCGCCACGCAGGCCAGTTCGGCCATGGCGTCCTCGGCATAGGGGTAGAGCGCCGCGCAGGCAGTGATGAGCCCGTCGCGCTCGGCCACCACGAAGCGCTCGATTTCGGTCTCCAGGCGTTCGCGCGAGCGGCGCACCAGAATGCCGCGTGCTTCGAGCGGGCGCAGCAGCTCCAGAATGCCGGCCACGTCGTCGATGCGCGCCGCGCGCAGCTCCTCGAAGGGTTCGGAGGAGACCAGGGTGCCGCTGCCGTCGCGGGTGAAGAGCTCGCGCAGCAGCGCCCCGTCGCGCGCGCGCGCAACCAGATGCACGCGCCGGATGCCATGGCGGCACACCTCGGCGCTGGCGCGCAGGCATTGGGCGATGTCGTGGGGCAGGGGCGGGGCCTCGGCGCGGGCGAGCAGCGCCTCGGCCTCGCGCGCGAGCAGGGTGGGGGGCAGCTTGGCTTGCGCGAAGCCGCTTTCCTCGATGAGATAGACCAGCTTATCGGCGCCGAGCGCCATGGCGGTGGCGCTCGCCACATCGGCGGCGCTCAGGTTAAAGACCTCGCCCGTGGGCGAATAACCGAGCGGCGGCATGAGCGCCACCATGCCCTGATCGAGCACCGCGCGCAGGCTCTGGCGATCAACCCGGCGCACCCGACCGGTGTGGCCGTGGTCGATGCCGTCGATGACGCCAAGCGGGCGGGCGATGACAAAGTTGCCCGAGACCACCGGGATGCGCACCCCGGCCATGGGCGAGTTGGCCAGCCCGAGCGAGAGCAGCGCCTCGATTTCCACCCGCACCGCCCCGGCGGCCTCCTTCACGCAGGCCAGGGCGGTGGCGTCGGTGATGCGCAGTCCGTTGGCATAGTGCAGGGCCGCGCCCTGACGCGCCAGCCGCTCCTCGATCTGGGGGCGCGCGCCATGCACCAGCACCAGGCGGATGCCCAGTCCGTGCAGCAGCGCGATGTCGTGCACCAGCTCGGGAAAGGCGCAATCCGCCACCGCCTCGCCGCCAAAGGCGATCACAAAGGTCTTGCCACGATGGGCATGAATATAGGGTGTGACCTGTCGCACCCAGTTAACAAAGGGATCCACGCGGTAAAGGCTCGATTGGAGAAACTCGGCTGATGAAAAAATTGCTCGCCCCGCTGGGGAGAGGGA
>JAFGTZ010000062.1 GCA_016938795.1 Chromatiaceae bacterium
ATCCCACCCGCCGCCTTGAAACGCGCCTCGGCCTCGGCCCAGGCCGCGCAGGCGTCGTAGGTGGCCTGAGCAATTGCCGGCAGCTCGGCATAAGCGCCGGGCAGTCGATCCTCGACCAGGTCGTGCAGCGCGCTCGCCTGTTCGCTCGCGATGCGCCGTGCCTTGCGCATGGCCTTTTCGAGCGCCTTGAGATCCTCGCCCTCCATGGCGCTCAGAGCCCCGCGACCTTGGAGTGATTGCCGATGAGTTCGAGCGCGACCGAGAGGATCTTGTCGGCCTCGTCCTTCATCTTTGAAAGGCTCGCAAAGCCGAAGCGGTGGGCGTCGCGCAGCGGTCGGTCATGCACCACCAGCTTGCCCACAGTGATGAGCACCCGCCCGAAGCCCTCGCTGCTCAGATGCACCAGCGGGGTCGCCATGAGCCCGCATTCGGCCTCGATCTGCATGGCAATGGCGTTATAGAAGGCCTGGATGCGCGCCAGGGTGGCCGGGTCAGGGTCGCCGACGATGGGGATTGCTTCCTTGCGCTCCTTGGTGAGTACCAGGGCGTCGAGCAGCTCCGCCGGGCTCTTTGATTCGTAATACCCATAGGTATCGAGCGCGCGCAGCTGGCGCACCATCTCGACCATGAAGGGGCTCTCAAGCAGGCCGGCGTTGGGGTCAAGCGTCTGGCTCTCGGTCATCTCGGTTCTCTCTGTTGTGGGATGAAAGGCAGGCGCTCAGGAATGAGTCGCCGGGATGGAGCAGGATGTTGCGGATGTGGCGCGACGCAGCAGACGCGGACGCTCGGGGTGATGGCGCTCAAGCCAGCGCGCGATCTGGGCGGCCAGTAGCAGGCCCGAGGCCAGGCCCGCCAGGGCGGCAAGCACCACCGGCGCTTCTCGCGCCGTCCAGAGGCTCGCAAGCCCAGCGCCCAGCACCAACGTGAACAGCGGCAGCAGATAGGCGAGCAGCGCTGCGCGCACCAGGGCGCCGCCTGGCAGTCCGACAATTACAGGCTCGCCTGGGCGCACATCGAGGGTGTTGGCCAAGCGCAGCCGTACCCAGCCGTTGCCGAGCAGCGCGCCGAGCAGCGAGGGCGCGCACTGGCTGGCGCTTGCGCATTGCGAGCAGCCGCTGCGTCGGCGGGTCTCGACCCAGACAGTCGCCTGTTCAAGCGCCACCACGGTGGCCTCCGCTTCGATCATGTCGCTCATTCGATCCACCCCTCGGTCTCCATGGGGTCGAAGCGCTTGGCGTCGTGTGGCATCCGGGCCGCCATGGCGCGTGCGAGCCAAATGCTCGGACCTTCCCGCAGCTCTTGACGCAGCAGTGCCAGCTGGTGCGAGATGGGCGTGCCGGGTCCAACCTTGAAGGGCTGAATGCCGCAGGCGCGCAACTGGCGCACCGCCGAGGCGCCAACCGCCAGGCAATAGACGGCGATGCAGCCCTCCAGCGCCGCGATGCGTCCGACGAGCTTATCCTCACGTCCGTCCATGGCCTCGGCCCCGAAGCGCACCACCTCAACCAGTTGCTGCGACTGGGCGTGGATGGCGTGAATCACAAAGCTTTCAGCGGCCCCGAAATGCTGATCGACATGGCGCAGATCGGCGCTTGCGAAGGCCACCTTCAACATGCCGGGCGGCAGCTCGGCGGGTGTCGGTTCGCGGGTGTTGAGCAGTCTCAGGCGTCGTTCCACGCTCATGGATGGTTCCTCGGGCGGTTATTCTGCAATCGAGTCCCGGATTCGCGGCCTTTCACCCCTACCGATAACGCCGCAGGCATCAGGCATGCTTCCATTGGCCCTGACGGCTTGCTGGATCAATCTGTCGTGAAGCTGTAAGCAGAATCAGTGCCAGAATCTAAGTGTTTGTTTTGG
>JAFGTZ010000063.1 GCA_016938795.1 Chromatiaceae bacterium
AGTTCGGGATAGAGCTGACGCCCCAGCCCCTCGATGTTGAGCAGGGTCTTTTCGAGCAGCACCAGTTGCGGCTGAATCTCCATGTCGAAGCGCCGCGCGGTCTGAAAGAGCCGCACCAGAAAATGCCCGAAGGAGATTTCGGAGAGCGGCTTTTCGAAGATGGGTTCGCTCACCGTGCGGATGGCCGCCTCGAACTCATCGACCCGGGTGCCGGGCGGCACCCAGCCCGACTCGACATGCAGCTCGGCCACGCGGCGGTAGTCGCGCTCGAAGAAGGCCAGCAGGTTCTCGGCCAGATAGCGCTGATCCTCGGTGGTGAGGGTGCCGACGATGCCGAAGTCGATGGAGATGTAGCGCCCCGAGGGCTCAACGAAGATGTTGCCGGGGTGCATGTCGGCGTGAAAGAAGTTGTCGCGGAACACCTGGGTGAAAAAGATTTCCACCCCGCGCTCGCCGAGCACCTTCATGCTTACGCCCTGCGCCTTGAGCCGCTCGACCTCGCCCACCGGGGTGCCGTAGATGCGCTCCATCACCATGACGTTGGGGCGCGTCCAGTCCCAGAACACCTCGGGGATGTAGAGCATCTCGCTGCCGAGCCAGTTGCGCCGGATCTGCGAGGCATTGGCCGCCTCGCGCTGGAGATCAAGCTCGTCGTGGATGGTTTTCTCGTACTCGCGCACCACCTCGACCGGACGCAGCCGCCGCCCGTCCTTCCAGTAGCGCTCGGCCAGATGCGCCACCGCATACATGAGCGCCAGATCCTGGTTGATGGTGCGCTCGATGCCGGGACGGCGCACCTTGACCACCACCTCGCGCCCATCCTTCAGCCGCGCACTGTGTACTTGGGCAATGGAGGCCGAGGCCAGGGGCACCGGATCGAACTGGTCGAGCACCGCATCGACCGGACAGCCCCAGGCCTTTTCGATGATGGCGCGCGCGCACTCGCCGTCGAAGGGCGGCACCCGATCTTGCAGACGCGCCAGCTCCACGGCCAGCGCATCGGGCAGCAGATCGCGCCGGGTCGAGAGGATCTGCCCGAACTTGACGAAGATGGGCCCCAGATCCTCCAGCGCCAGGCGCACGCGCGCCGGCCAGGGCGGCAGATCGCGCTTCACCCAGTGCCAGGGCAGGAGAAACTTGATCCAGCGCAGCGGACGAAACAGATGGGTGGCGAGGACGACCTCATCGAGGCCATGGCGCAGCAGCACCCAGTTGATGCGAAAGAGGCGAAGCGCCCGATGGAAGCCGATCATCGCGCGCCGCCGGCCTCCGCCAGTCGCTCGCGCAGCCGCTCGATGCGCACCCCGAGCCGTTCGGCGTCATCGCGCAGCACATCGACACGCTCCAAAAAGGCCGCAATCTCGTAACGGGTTGGCACCAGGCGACGCTCCTCTTGAAGATACTCGCGCACATCGGCCACCAGGGTCTCGGAGCTGCGCTCGCCCCAGTGGCGCGCCTCGCGCACGCGTTCGCCAAGCTGACGGGCAAAGGGATCGCCGATGAGACGCGCGAGCTGCTCCTCCCAGTCGATGCGTAGCCCGGCCAGGGCCGCGCTGAAATCCTGCGCCAGGGCCACATCACCCTCAATCTCGACCTCGCCCTCGATCAGCGGCTCTTCCTTGCGCTCCAGCACCCCGAGACGGGCGAGCCCCAGGGGGGTGGCGCGGATGATGCAGTCGGGCGCCGCCTCGTAGTGACCGAAGAGCTGAAGGCCGCGCACCCCCGGAATGAGCGTCACGCATGTGCCGAAGCCCTTGATTTCGATGCGGACGATGCGCCCGGTGAGCGCCGCGAAGGCCTCAGCGCCCTCGGGATCGAGCGCCACATAGGCGTTAATGCCCTGCTCCAGCACGGCGAGCAGTGCATCTGGAATCTGGATGCCGTCCTCGCTCACAGCTTATACCCCCGATGGATGGCGACGATGCCGCCGCTGTGGTTGAAATACTCGCAGCGCTCGAAGCCCGAGGTCTCCATCATGGAGCGCAGCGTCTCCTGATCGGGATGCATGCGGATGGATTCGGCGAGGTAGCGATAGCTGTCGGGATCCTTCGCCACCAGACGCCCGAGCGTGGGCAGCACGCTGAAGGAGTAAAGATCATAGGCCTTGCCGAGCGGCTTGGTGAGCGGATGCGAGAACTCCAGGATGAGCGCGCGCCCGCCGGGACGCAGCACCCGGAACATCTCGTCGAGCGCAACCTGCTTGTGGGTGACGTTGCGCAGACCGAAACCGATGGTGACACAGTCGAAGGTGTCATCCGGGAAGGGAATCTTCTCGGCATTGACCAGGCTGTAGCGCACATTGCCCACCCGCCCCCGGTCGAGCATGCGGGTGCGCCCCTCGCCGAGCATGGCGGCGTTGATGTCGGTCATGACCACCAGCCCTTCCTCGCCGACGATGCCGGCGAAGCGGTCGGCCAGATCGCCCGTGCCCGAGGCCAGATCGAGCACCTGCTGACCCCGGCGCACGCCGGCCAGCTCGATGGTGTGGCGTTTCCACAGCCGATGGATCCCGAGCGACATGAGGTCGTTCATGAGGTCGTAGCGCGTGGCGACCGAGTCGAAGACGGCCCGCACCCGCGCGGCCTTCTCATGAACCGGCACCTGCTGATAACCGAAATGGGTGGTCTCTTGTTGGGACATGGCTGACACCTGCAATCGCAAATGGCGGCTAGTTTACACCAAGCCGCCGCTCAGGACGGACGCTTGCGGACATGGCCCGCAGCGGCCAGTTCATCGAGATAGTCGCGCCAGCGCTGCTCCTGCTCCTCGCCCAGACGGCGCAGATAGTCCCAGGAATAGATGCCGGTGTTATGACCATCGTCGAAATGCAAACAGACCGCATAGTTGCCGACCGGTTCAATGCGGTCGATGCCCACATCCTCCTTGCCGAGCTGGAGCACGCGCTGATCGGGGCCATGCCCGGCCACCTCGGCGGAGGGCGAATAGACGCGCAGATACTCGCAGGGAAAGGTGAAACGCTCGCCATCCTCGTAGGCGACTTCGAGCACGCGCGACTGACGATGCAGATTGAGTTCGGTAGGGACAGACATGCGAACTTCTCCAGCAATATGAAAACCCACAGAAAGCCACTAGCCACTAGCCACTAGCCACTAGCCACTAGCCACTAGCCACTAGCCACTAGATGGTGTCGTCACAAGATGCGACCCCAGATGGCGACGCAGTCCGTGCGTATTGCGCACCGTTCCGCCAGCTTTTTGTCTTCCTCTCCCCAGCGGGAAAGGACTTCCTGGTCACGAAGCTCCAGCTTCGTGA